>NZ_AUTI01000443.1:0-30870 GCF_000497995.1 Pseudoalteromonas sp. TB25 | reverse complement strand
CCGCCATAACGGGCAACTTCATCGAGTGGTCGTTTTAAATGGTCTTTTATAAGGTCAGACACTGCTTTAATAACTTGATCGCCAATGATATGGCCGTACGTGTCGTTGATATTTTTAAATCGATCTATATCAAGCATAACAATGCTAAGCGGCGTTTGTTCTCGACGAGAGCGACGAAGCTCCATTACCAGTTTTTTATCAAAAAAGCGTCTGTTTTTTATTCCAGTCAATGCGTCTTCAGTATTTAGTAACTCAAGTGAGCGGTTTTTTTCTTCAAGCTCTCTAAGCGTCACTTGTAATTCAAAGGTGCGCTCGTCCACCTGAGATTCAAGTTCTTGGCGAGTTTTTTCTTGTAATTTTAAGCGCTCTTTAAGTAGTGTATCTTGTGCTGTGTTTTCAGCAATCAAGGTTTGTTGAGCAATCACTTCTTCATCGCGTTGTAAAATAAATAACTTCATTACGCTGTAGCATAAGCAAAAAGTGCAGCCAAAAAAGCATGCAAATACAAATGCGAGCGTACTTCTGTCAAAGGCGTATAGGCCCATTACTGCAACAGTAAAATAAAGCATTACCACCAAGAAAAAAACCAATACAAGTAATAGTGCTTTGTTTGGTTTAGAAGGCGTTAAACGCACGCACATAAACGTAGTTACAATATAAAAGCCTAAAACGATTGGAGTAGTGATTAAACAAAATAATGTAACTATGTTGTTTGGAAGTAGCCAAATAAATAATAACGAAATGGCTAAAGCGTTAACTACAACTTTTTGAATAGTTAGCAGAAGAGAGGGCCTGGGATGGCAAACTTGCTTCTGCAAAGGCAAAAACAATAAAGTGATAAGCATAAGTAATATAGGGGTCATAACTTGCTGTAATGCAGGCAAATTAGGATGAACGTACCTTAAGCCAAAACCACAAAGGTAGGCTAATACACTACCTAATGTGAGAGATATAACCCCAGCATAAACAAAATAACCTTTACGTGAAAAACCATATAAAACTATGCAACTCACACCCAAAGAAAATATAAAACCAATCAATAAGCCATAGAGTAAATTGATTTTTCCTTTGTGTGCCAAATAAGCTTCTGGTTGCCACAGTGTTAAAGGGACTCGCAAGCCTGAACTATTCGCCACTTTCATTATAATAAGCGTTTCGCTATTTGCAGGGCTGAGCAGTTTAACTAATAAAGATTCACTTTTAATTGTGCGCTTATATAAGGGGTAGGCACCACCAATTTGAGTATAAGAAAGTAATTGCGAGTTATGTAATTGATATACTTGAACGTCGTTTAGCAAAGGATTGTTTAGTGACAATATTTGCTCAGTATTATAACTAAGTGTATTTTTTATTTTAAATTTTATCCATACAGGACGC
This sequence comes from Pseudoalteromonas sp. TB25, assembly GCF_000497995.1. NCBI lineage: Bacteria > Pseudomonadati > Pseudomonadota > Gammaproteobacteria > Alteromonadales > Pseudoalteromonadaceae > Pseudoalteromonas > Pseudoalteromonas sp. TB25. The sequence continues at coordinate 29,493 of NZ_AUTI01000443.1, read as the reverse complement.
TGCTCTAGTCCTAAATTAAGGGGTTTTGCTGTGTTTTTTTGCCACTGTATATGGCTACTTTGTTGTGCACTTAATAGCGACGTTGGTTCAAAAGAGTAATACAGGTTATTAATGTTTTGAGAGTTAAAATCGTGTTTTATTATTACTGGGTTTGCGAAACAGCAAAAAGTGCAAAGGAATACTAATAGGCTTAAAAGTGCCTTTGCATAGGCCATTAACGATCTTCTAAACCAAAAACACGGTGAAAGTTTTCTGTAGTTTTACGGGCCACAACTTCTTCATCTATTTGATAAAGTTGTGCAACCGTTTGACAGATATAAGGAAGCAGGGCAGGTTCATTTTTACGTGATTTAGGTTTTGGTTTAACTGTTCGTGGAATTAAAAATGGTGCATCAGTTTCTATTAATAATCGATCTAGAGGAATGCTAGGCACTAGCTGTTGTAAATCTTTTCCACGCCTTTCATCACATACCCAACCCGTTATACCAATATATAGACCTAAATCTAAATATTGCTTTAGAGCTGCTGAGTTACCCGTAAAGCAGTGGAGTACACCGCGAATACTAAACTCTTTTAAAATACTTAGCATGTCGTCACTTGCATCACGTTCATGCAAGTAAACAGGTAAATCTAATTTCTCTGCAAGTGCTAATTGGCGCCTAAAAACACTACGCTGTACATCGCGAGGCGAAAAGTCGCGGTTATAATCAAGGCCACATTCACCAATAGCAATAACATGCTTATTATTTGCAAGTACAGTTAGTTGTGCTTCTAGTTCATTAGTGGCTGATTTTGCATCATGTGGGTGGNCCCGCCGTAGAATACTGAAGATGCTTTGTTGCAAGTTCAAGTGATTGCTGACTGCTTGCAATATCACAACCAATAATAAGCATATTTGTAACACCCGCTTCATTGGCACGGGTAATTACATCGTGATGCTGCTCATCAAATTGATGATTAGTTAAGTTAACTCCAGCATCAATTAATGTATATGACATTACTTAGTACGTTTAACGCGAATAGAGCGGTTTTCACCGTCAATTTTAAGTAAAAATGAGTTAAAAACACCACGGCTAATTACAATCGTATCGTTCTTTTTCAAGCGCATGCTGTCAGAGCCAATTTGACGCCATTGTTGACCGTTATCTAGCGAAATAATTAACTCGCCGTAAGCAGCTTCTTCAACTGAAGCAACCATCGCTTTAATTTCAGCGTCTTTTTCTGTCTGTGATTTTTTGTACTCTAACCCAAATTCATCAGCTGTTGTTTTTACTTCTGTTGGTGTTGTGGCTACTGCCTGAGGCACATTATTAGCTGTTGGTGGTGTGAGCGTTTTTGTTACTGATGGCTTAACCAGTGACTTACCCGCGATGGTATTATCGTAACAAAGTAAGCGGTTAAAATCGTTTTCAATAAAGCTACATGCTTGTAACGCTTGAGTATTAAACTCTGTTTGCGCAGCAAAAGTCGGTGCGCTTAATAAAACCAATAGTGAGAGTAGTTGTTTTTTCATTTTATTCCTCAGATTCTTTTTGTGGTTTAGCGGTATAAAACTTTGCTAAAATTAGACCTAGCTCAAACAGAAGAAGCATCGGAAATGCTAACAATGTTTGTGATAATACATCAGGCGGTGTTAAAAACATCGCGACTACAAAAACACCCACTACGATATAAGGGCGCTTTTCTTTTAAGCTTTTTGTTGTTGTTGCACCACTCCAGCATAGCAACATAATAGCCACTGGAATTTCGAAAGCGACGCCAAATGCAAAAAACAACTTTAATACAAATCCTAGATAACTACTTATGTCAGGTGCAAGGGTCATCATTTCGGGACCGGTACTTGTAAAAAACCCTAAAATAATTGGCAGAACTACAAAGTAACAAAAGGCTATGCCGCCATAAAATAATATTATACTTGAGGCGAGAATAGGCATGAGCATTTTCTTTTCGTGCTGATATAAACCCGGCGCTATAAACCCCCAAACTTGATGCAATATCCATGGAATCGACGCAAATAAAGCGACAAATAAAGTAAGTTTGAAAGGTGCAAAAAAGGGAGCTGTTACATCGGTTGCAATCATGGTTGCCGTACTTGGCAAATGCGAGACTAACGGCTGTGCAACAAAAGCATAAATATCATTTGCAAAATATACTATGGCAATAAAAATAACAAAAATGCTTAGTAGCGCTTTTATTAGCCGATCACGCAACTCAATTAAATGAGCTACAAACCCTGATTTTACTTCCTCAGCCATTATTTTTTATACCATGTAGTAAGTTGACCACAAAGTGAGAAATAAATTTCACTTTTTCTCATCAAGTTGTTGGTTATTTGATGTATCAGATTGTTGTTTTTTGTAGCTGTGAGTAACTGATTCAGCCGCTTTTTGTAGCTCTGTTAGTGAGCTTTGTAACTCAGGGCTTAAATCTTTTAATTCTTGCTGTTCTGCTTTTTTAAGGTTTTCGTGCAGCTCATGGATGCGAAGCTCTTCACTTACTTCGGCTTTTACTGAGTTGGCAAGTGATTTAGCGGTTTTAACCCATTTACTCACTGTTCTAATCGCAACAGGTAAGCGCTCAGGGCCGAGCACCACTAAACCAACAATAAAAATAACAACAAGTTCCCACATGCCCATACTAATTAAACCTTATTGTTATCTTTGTTTTTTTCAGTATCGGTTGAGTTGTCAGCAGTGTTTTTTTCTGATTGTTGAATTTGCTCGGATTTCTCTTTCTCGCTCATTTGATCATCTGACATTGCTTTTTTGAAGCCCTTTACAGCGCCCCCAATATCGCCACCCATACCGCGTAGTTTTTTTGTGCCAAAAAGTAAAACTATGATCGCTAAAACAATTAATAATTGCCAAATACTAATACCACCAAAACCCATGGTTTTCTCCAATATATAAAACGGTTAAATGTTTATTTTAAATACTAATTATACGCTCACTAGCGCAAATAGCACCCAGTTTATGCGCTGCGCCATGCCGCTATAAAGCTAATAGCCGATAAGCTTATTGCAAGACTTGCAGCTATTAAATCGTGCTGTAAATAACAAAGTGTTGCCATAATCATTGTAGCACTACCAAATAAACTCAATATTAAAGGTTTATGAGATACCTTTTGTTCTTGCGGTTGAATGTGTGGTGCACGCTTTAAATTTTGGTAAATTAGATCCGGTAACTCGGGCATTTTTTCAGCCCAAAATGGCAAGTTAGCATACATTTGCTTCAGTACTGATAGCGGCCCAACTTGTTGCTTTACCCAGTCTTCTAAAAAGGGTTTAGCTGTTTTCCATAAGTCGAGTTGTGGGTATAGCTGACGCCCCAATCCTTCAACGTATAATAAAGTTTTTTGTAGTAATACTAATTGCGGCTGTACCTGCATGTTAAAACGACGTGCAGTATTAAATAGATTTACGAGTACGTGCCCAAATGAAATTTCAGCCAAAGGTTTATTAAATATAGGCTCGCAAACTGTGCGAATCGCAAATTCAAATTCTTCAATGCTAGTATCTGGTGGTACCCAACCAGAATCAACGTGTAGTTGTGCAACTTGGCGATAATCACGATTAAAAAAGGCGATAAAGTTTTCAGCTAAATAGCGTTTATCTTCTTTGCTTAACGTACCAACAATACCGCAATCAATACCGATATACATTGGGTTTTCAGGGTGCTCTCGAGAGACGAAAATATTACCCGGATGCATGTCGGCATGAAAAAAACTGTCTCTAAACACCTGCGTAAAAAACACTTCTACGCCACGCTCAGCAAGTAATTTCATATTAGTGTTTTGCGCCATAAGTGCATCGGTATCAGAGACGGGTATGCCGTAAATACGCTCCATCACCAGCACATTGCTACGGCTGTAATCACTGTAAACTGCAGGGATGTATAATGAATCAGAGCCTTCAAAATTGCGTTTTAGTTGAATGCCGTTGGCACCTTCTCGCATTAAGTCGAGCTCGTCTAGGAGTGTTTTCTTATATTCTTTAACTACTTCTACAGGACGCAGGCGTTTTGATTCGTTATGTACTTTTGCAAGTACCTTTGCGAGCTTTTCCATTAGCGCTAAATCGGCATTAATTTGCTCATAAATATTGGGTCTAATAACCTTAATTACGACATCTTGCTCAATACTCTGCTCATCAATAAGTTTTGCTGTATGTACTTGCGCTATAGATGCAGAGGCCAGTGGAGTTTGTGAAAACTCACTAAATAATTCACTTATATCGTTAATTTCGAGCGCTTTTTCTATTATTTTTTGTGCAAGTTCGCCTTCAAATGGTTGAACTTGATCTTGCAAAAACGCAAGCTCTAAAGCGATATCATGAGGGAGTAAATCACGACGAGTAGAGAGCATTTGACCAAATTTGATCCAAACAGGACCCAGCTCTTGCAATGCTAAACGTAAACGTAGCCCCGCAGGTTTTTCTTTGTGCTGATTACGCAGCCAAAATAAACTGCCACGGGCTATTTTACCAAACCAAGGCACTTTATGCTTTGGAATTAGCTCGTCTAGTCCATAGCTAAGTAACGTTTTGGTGATGTTATACAAACGTGCAGTCGACACAAAAAATCCTTAGCGGGTGTTTGAAGGTAAAAAAGAATTTAAGAGGGCGTTAATGCGTTGCTCAACGGCAGCGACTTGTCCTTTGAGTTCTCTATTTTTTTGTTTAAATTGCTCAAGTTCTAATGGATGAATAGTAATTGCGAGCTCATCTTGGCATAAACTTGTAAGCATGGTACTTATTTTAGTATTGGTTTTGCTGCTCTTTTGTTTTAGTTCTTTTAGGTGTAGATATAACTGCTGAGCGGGGGTATCGCCAATGTATTTAGAAAGTTGTTCAGGCCAATCAATATCAATACCTGAAAATGCATTGCTATAAGTTTGCGCAATATTTAAATCGCCTTGTAAGTCGAGCTTATCTTGGCGAATTAATTGGGTAAGCATTGCAGGGTTTTTGAGCGCTAAAAGTGTTTCTATATCTGCGCTGATCATACAATCTGCGTTTTCGTTACTTTGGGCACTGTATAAGTGTAATTGATCAGCACTATAAACGAGTTGGATGCTTTGTTGCCAATCTCTTATTTCAACCACTAAGCGCTTATGTTTAACGGCGTTTAGCTTTTGAGATAATTGTGGGTCAAGGCTAAGCGCTTGATTTAGTACACGCTCAATAAGCGAAAGTACAAAATTAGGTAACATAAAAAACTCAGATGACATTGCACCATTATTGCTTTTTGTTATTTTTTCAAGCGCCATAACTGCTAGCCTTAATATTTAAAACCACGATGCAGTGCAACAATTCCGCCTGTGAGGTTTTGGTATGTTGTTTGTTCAAAGCCCGCATCTTCCATCATCGCTTTTAATGTGTCTTGATCTGGATGCATACGAATAGACTCAGCTAAATACTTGTACGATTCACTGTCGTTAGCAACTAGCTTACCCATTGTTGGCAATAAATTAAATGAGTAAAAATCGTAAGCTTTACTAAGTACGTCATGCTCTGGTTTTGAAAACTCTAAAACAAGTAATCTGCCACCTGGCTTTAAAATACGGTACATAGAGCGTAATGCTTTGTCTTTATCGGTAACGTTACGTAAGCCAAAGGCAATAGTGATCACATCAAAGCTATTATCTGGAAATGGCAGCATTTCAGCATTCATTTGTACGTAGTCAATATTGCCTACTAAGCCAAGATTGTGTAGTTTTTCACGACCAACCTTAAGCATAGATGAATTTATATCGCCCAAAACAACTTGACCGGTCTCGCCAACTAGTTGACTAAATTTTGCCGTTAAGTCGCCAGTGCCGCCGGCTAAATCGAGTACATGATGGCCTTTACGAACACCTGAGCTTGCAATAGTTTGACGTTTCCATAAACGATGCACACCAAAAGACATTAAATCATTCATTACATCGTATTTTGCAGCTACTGAGTGAAATACATCAGCAACCATAGAAGCTTTATCGCCCTCGGCTACTGTTTTATAACCAAAATGCGTGGTCTTTTGTTCGGTTTCGTTCATGACTAATCTCTATCGTGACAATAGAGGTTAGTGTACTTTATTGTACGCAGTAGGTGCAATTTGAATATGATTTATCAGGTAATTTATTGCCCTGCAGTGTAGCTACTTTGCCCTAATGACCGCGCTTTAAAAGCCGCATGAGACGCTTTTTTAGCTAACTGGTTAAAATCATCTTCTTGTAGATGTTGAGCAATTCCTAGAGATAAGCCAATACTAGGTAACTTAATCCCTGTTTTTGAACTAACAAAGCGAAGCTTTTCGACTCCATTTCGGACTTTTTCAGCTATAACATTGGCTGTTTCTGGGTCTATATCGGCGNAAGCCACTTTGAAAAACATATTTTTGCACTTGTTTAGCTACTTTATTCAAAATAACTTCACCAATTATATCACCGTAATTTTCAGTAAAGTGATCAAGGTTATCTATTTGAATCGCAATGGCGCAAATAGACTTTTTTTGATTAGTCCATACTTGAGTTTGTTGCGTTAAATAATGGCGTTTATAAAGCCCTGTTTGGCTATCAATAATATGTTGTTTACGAAGTTGATTTAGCTGCTTTTTTGTTTTTTCGTGTAGTTGTTTGGCTTTACTTAGTTCTTGCTTAAATTGCTTGTGTTGATTTAGTAATTCGGCGGTTTGATTATGAAGTACTTCAAGCGCTTGACGGCTTTGTTCTATGTTGTTCTCATCTAGTGAATGTACGCATTCGCTCACCTGACCCGCAAAGCGAATTATCTGTTTTTCAGTAGCTTGAGAGTTTTGAGAAAGTGAACTTATAACACCATCAACATTTTGAATCATGTTGACTTGCTCTGTGTGACCGGTATTTAAAAATTCAGCATGGAGCTGTTCAATTAAAACACTGTCTATATTATCTTCAACCGCAATAGCGCGGTCTAAGGCTTTGTTCAGCTCAAGGTTAGTTTGGCTAGTATAGGTATAAACAACTTGATAATTGAGCGGCGTAGGAGAAAGTGCATAGCGCTCTAAAAACACACACACTTTAGTCATCTTCTCTTGTGCAATAGCCATGGAATCATGGAACATCATTTTAAATACCAACTAAGTACGCATAAGTGCAAATTTTAAAATATCTCATTCCATGAGGCGGTTATGCGTCCGAGCTTTTTATTATTTTTTTATACAGTAATCATTATCCGCGCTATTTAAAAGCAAAAACGATAGTTAGGGAACTTAAATTTTACTTTAGCAGCCCAATCGCTGTTTTTCTCATCAATTCGGCTGGTTTTTACTTCTGTTAACGTATGTAGCATTATTTCAACATGCTAGTTTGTCTCATTTACTTGCTATTTCTTTAGCCTACGATAGTTTTATGCAATCTATTGCATCATCAAGTTAAATAATAATGAATCTTTTTTTACCAAAAACGCTTCGCCAAACGCTTCTTGGCATAACTGCTTTATGTTCGTTAAGTGCATGTCAAATAACCACACCCAATGCGGATGAACAGTTTACTCAAGTAGCACAATCTATTGTTCAATATAGAGAAAGTATAAACCCTTATAGCAGTTCAAAAGGGGTTGATGGCTATTTGCTTGCCAATTTATCGCCAGAATTTTTAGCAAAGCAGTACAAAAGTAATACTCAATTATTAGCAGACTTAGATGCCGTAGATGCAACTAAGCTTAGTGACGAAAATCAAATTAACTTAAGTATTATTCGTGCTCAGGTGCAAAATAGCGTTGATGAATATGTGTTTAATGCGCATTACATGCCGCTTACATCTGAGTATGGTTTTCACTCCGGTCTGTCGTACATCGTTAACAGTTCTCAATATAAAAAAGAGCAAGATTTAGAGACATACCTTGCACGTTTAGCACAAATCCCCCGCTTTTTTGAGCAAAATATATATTGGATGAAAAAAGGGCTCGAAACAGGTCTCACCCAACCAAAAGCAGTTTTAGAAGGATACGAAGACTCCATAAGTACTTATATTGTTGATGATGTAACTCAATCAGAATTTTATAAACCGTTTTTAGCTAACACTGCCAGTTTAAGTGAGAGTGACTTTTATGCACTTCAACAGCGAGCTAAAGTTGTTTTAAAAAATAAAGTAATACCAGCATATAAAGGCTACTTAACGTTTTTTACTGAGCAATACCAACCGGGCGCCCGCACAAGTATTGGTATTTCAGAAACCCCTAATGGCAAAGCTTTTTATAAAAATCGTGCTAAGCATTACACCACTACCGACATGACACCAAAAGAGATCCACGAGCTAGGCTTAAAAGAAGTTGCTCGCATTCGAGGTGAAATGGAAGCTGTAATAAAAGAAGTTGGTTTTAAAGGCTCATTTGCTGAGTTTATTCACTTTTTACGTACCGACCCACAGTTTTACGCAACAACACCTGAGCAACTTTTAAAAGAAGCATCTTACATTGCTAAAAAAATGGATGCACAGCTGCCTAAGTTATTTCATACCTTACCGCGTAAACCTTATGGCGTGGCACCGGTACCCGCAAGTATTGCCCCTAAATACACAACAGGTCGGTATTCTGGCTCTAATCGAGATGATGAAGCTGGATACTACTGGGTAAATACTTACGCTTTAGATAAGCGCCCTCTGTATGTTTTAGAAGCATTAACGTTGCACGAAGCAGTGCCAGGTCATCATTTACAAATATCACTTAATGCAGAGCTTGAAAATTTGCCGAGCTATCGTCGTGATGCTTACCTTTCGGCATTTGGCGAAGGTTGGGGGCTTTACTCTGAATATTTAGGTTTAGAGGCAGGCTTTTATCAAGACCCATATAGCCGTTTTGGTCGCTTAACTTATGAAATGTGGCGAGCAGCACGTTTGGTTGTTGATACAGGGATGCACATGTATGGCTGGAGCCGCGAGCGAGCTATGAACTTTATGAGCGAGAACACCGCGCTTTCGCTGCATAATGTTAAAACAGAAACTGACCGTTATATATCTTGGCCAGCTCAGGCACTGTCATACAAAATTGGTGAGTTAACTATTAAACGTTTACGTGTTGAAGCAGAGCAAGCGCTTGGACCAAATTTTGATATTCGCGAATTTCATCATCAGGTTCTTCGCCATGGTTCAGTGCCCTTGTCAGTATTAGAAACACAGGTACGTTTATATATAAAAAATGAGTTAACTAAGCTGCAAAATTAGCTTTGTAGGGCTTATAAACCTTGAACAAACAAAGGTGTTGTGTCATTTTGACCGCAACACCTTTTTTATACCACAGACCTAGTAATGTAGTTTATTTTAGCGACTCCAATCGTCAAAATATTCAGATACTACGCAATAGGTATTATTTAAAAATATAGCCATCAAGGGGCCTTAGATGAGCAATTTCATTATGTTTAGTATTGACGTATTTGCGAGTATTTTTATTATCGCACTTGGGTTAATTGTGCTTACTGTTATTATTTTTTACTTTCGCGATATAACACAAACAAAACATGCTATTAGGCGTAACTACCCAGTAATTGGCCGCTTTCGATATTTTTTTGAACGCCAAGGTGAATTTTTCAGACAATACTTTTTTGCTCTCGATCGAGAAGAAATGCCATTTAACCGCGCTGAGCGCAGTTGGGTTTACCGCGCAGCAAAAGATGTCGATCGCACCGCTGCATTTGGTTCAACACAAAGCTTAGAAGTGACGGGTACGGTTATGTTTATGAACTGTGCTTTTCCTACTTTAGATGAAGAGGCACTTGACCCGAGTAATGTTACTTTAGGTCCGTATTGTAAAACACCTTACACCACTAATTCGTTATTTAATGTGTCGGGCATGAGCTTTGGTGCGCTTTCAAAGCCTGCTGTGCGCGCTTTATCAAAAGGTGCTAAATTAGCGGGTTGCTGGATGAACACAGGTGAAGGGGGCTTAAGCCCTTACCACCTTGAAGGTGGCGCCGATCTGGTATTTCAAATTGGTACAGCTAAATATGGTGCCCGAGACGAGCATGGAAACTTAAGCACCGAAAAACTTAAAGAAATAGCAGCTCACGAACAAGTTAAAATGTTCGAGCTAAAAATGAGCCAAGGTGCAAAACCAGGTAAAGGCGGTATGTTACCAGGGCGCAAAGTTAACGCCGAAATAGCTAAAATTAGGGGTATTCCAGAAGGGCAAGATTCGATTAGCCCAAATGGACACCCTGAAATTAAAAACCCAGCCGATATTCTCGATATGATTGCCACTGTGCGTAATACCACAGGAAAGCCAACAGGCTTTAAAGCCGTTATTGGTGATTACACCTGGTTAGAAACGTTATTTGCAGAAATAAATCATCGTGGCATTGAGTCGGCACCCGATTTTATAACAATTGATAGTGCTGATGGTGGTACGGGGGCTGCACCGCAGCCGCTTATGGATTCGGTGGGTTTACCTCTTCGCGAAAGCTTGCCGCTTGTAGTTAATATGCTTGAAAAGCACGGGCTTCGAGATCGCGTGAAAATTATTGCATCGGGTAAATTAATCGTACCTTCAAAGGTTGCTTGGGCATTGGCGCTCGGTGCTGATTTTGTTGTATCGGCTCGTGGTCATATGTTTGCACTGGGCTGTATTCAGGCAATGCAATGTAATAAAGATACCTGTCCAACCGGGATCACTACGCATAACGAGCGTTTGCAACGCGGCTTAAATGTAGCTGATAAAGCGCAACGAGTAGCTAACTATAATAAATATATTCATTACGGAGCCGGTTTAATTGCTCACTCATGCGGTGTAACAAGTGCACGAGAGTTGGCTCGTAAGCATGTACGTATAGTGCAAGAAAGTGGGCTTTCAGAGCCGCTTGATAAAATTTATGAAAACTACAAGTAAGTTTTAACTAACTAGAAGGCGCTTATAGCGCCTTTTTTAATGCTTGTTAGTTTAATTGGCTTATTAATAAACTAAGGAATGCTTCTTTGTTGTTGCATGTTTGTGCATTTAAAATAAGTTGCTCGCCTAGTGCTAATGTTTGTTTTTGCACTGTAAGGCGCGCATTGTCATCACTAATACTATCTATATCGCTTACGTGCGCAAGCCCAATAGTGCGCCTAATTAACTCAGCACCACAGTAACCAACAGCATCTTGCAATACGTTTTTCATAAAGTATTGCGCATAGCTTACTGGCGCTAGTGATTCATCTGTTGTTTTAGTGCGTATTAATTCAAGCCATTGCTGCTCAAATAAACTATAGGTGTCTACGATACAGCTAAGTAAATGTGTTTGGTAATTGCGACGTGCTACAAAGTCATCAATATGACCTGCTTGCGCGCAGTAATTCAATAGTAAATTACCAATAAAAGAGCCAATATCGAACCCAATAGGCCCAAAAAAGCCAAACTCTGGGTCAATCATCTTTGTATTATTACAATCAACAAAAATGCTACCGCTGTGCATATCACCATGAAGTAATGTTTGCGGGTTAGATAAAAAATTAGCTTTTAGTTTTGCTATTTCTAACTTCAATGCGTTGTTTTTTTGTATTGCGTCAACTTCGTTTTGTAGTTGCTTTGGGTAGTTATTGCGTTCGTGCTCAATGTACGGATCGCTAAAAAATAAGTCTTCAGTGATTTGGCAAAGCTCAGGATTAGTAAATTGGCTAACGAGTGCTTTTTTAGTTTGCGCGGTTAAGTAAAAATCTGAATTATAAAAGCCGGTGTGGCTTAAGTAGGTCGCTACGTGCTGCGCTAATTTAGGGAATTGCTCTGCATTATTTTGTGCAGTACGCAATATTTGTAAATTACCTAAATCTTCTAAAATAGTCAGCGCTTGCATTTCACTATAATGTAAAACATTAGCAGTATAAGTAGGGCAAATAGCACCATGGTTAAGTAAAACTTGTGCTTCTATACGGGCTCTATCAAGCGTTAATGGCCACGACTCACCCACGCAACGCGCGTAAGGCAGAGCTTGCTTTAAAATAACACTATTGTTTTGCTCATCAGTAATTCTAAATACTAAATTAAGATTGCCATCACCAAACTCATATGCCGATAAGGTTTGTCCGGAATCAAAAAAATTACATTGTTTAGATTCAATTAATGTCGATACGTAATCGATAGCGCGCTGTGCATTAAAAGCAACATAGTTAGTCATGGTTTAAATCTCAAAAATCAGCTTTTAAGCATTCTATACTTTTAAATGTTTAGATGTCTACAAGTCTAACTTGAGAGTTATTCAAAGTGGTGTAAAATAACGTTACGCATTTTTAATACCTTAAGCATTATGCAAAACTTAATCGCAAGCAGTTTAAAATATGAAAACGGGTCGCTTAGTGTGCTCGACCAATATTTACTACCTCACCAGCAGGTATGGCATCAGTGCCATGATGTAGAAACCATGAAAGAGCTGATCATTAACTTAAAAGTGCGTGGAGCCCCACTTATTGGTTTAGGCGCGAGCTTGTTAGTGGCGTATTTAGCTGAGCAAGGGGTAGTGAAAAGTGAGCTTGAAAAAGCAATCAATGAACTAGAAGCCACTCGTCCAACGGCGGNCGGCATTGCGAAAAGCTTTAACGCAAAGCGATTATGTTGCCGGTATTGTTAGTACTGCTGAGCGGTTGTTTATTGAAGATATTGAGCTGTGTGAACGAATGGCAAATCGTGGTGCCGAGCTTATAAATAGTGGCGACAACATATTAACTCATTGTAATACAGGGGCGCTTGCAACCGCTGGTATTGGTACTGCACTGGGTGTTATTTACAAAGCGCAGCAAAAACATGGCAACGTACATGTGTGGGTTGATGAAACACGACCATTATTACAAGGCGGCCGCTTAACGGCCTTTGAGCTTGAGCGCTGGGAAATACCGTACACATTAATTTGCGATAATATGGCGGCAAGTTTAATGGCTGCAGGTAAGGTGGATAAAATAGTAGTAGGGGCTGATCGTATTGCTGCCAATGGTGATTTTGCTAATAAAGTGGGCACCTATAATTTAGCCGTACTTGCGTATTTTCATAACATTCCATTTTATGTCGTTGCGCCTATTACCACGCTTGATACCAACACCGCTTGTGGTAATGATATAGAAATAGAGCAACGTAATCCTCAAGAAGTGCGCGGAGTTAGCGGTAGCTTTGGCGAGGCTTTATGGGCGCCCATCAATGCTAATGTATATAACCCTGCATTTGATATAACGCCGGCAAAACTGGTCACAGGGTGGGTGTTAGATACAGGTGTTTATAACCAAAGTCAGGTTGAAAATGGCGATCTCATAAAGCTTAAGTAGCTTCGCGATGTTTTGGTCCACGTTATGTTTATCAGTGTGGACCAAGGTTTTGAATGGCTAACTTACGATAATAGCGGAAATTGCTCTGCAATAGACGAGGCAGTGCTTTTTGCTACCCAGCCTTCTGTATTGTTAAATAAGCGAATGGCAGTAAACTCAGGGTCGCTTCCCATATCAAACCAATGCGGGGTAAGTTCAGGCACTGAAATTAAATCGCCTTGTTGGCAAAGTACCTGGTAAACCTTATTGCCTAAATGCAGGCAAAATAGCCCTTGGCCTTTTACAAAAAAACGCACTTCGTCTTCACTATGAGTATGTTCAAATAAAAACTTTTTGCGCAGCTCTGATGCGCCAAGATTACCTTTAGCTAGAGATATAACGTCTACTGTTTGATAGCCATTTTCGGTTTTTAACCGATCTATATCGTTTTTGTACGCACTAATAATTTGCTCGTGGGTGGTGTGCTCATTAATATTTGCATTTGCTTGCCATTGTTCAAAACGTACGTTTACTTTAGCTAGTTGCTTTGTAATATCATCAGCATTTGATGTGCTTACAAGTGCTTTGCTTGCATCGTTGTCAGCATATATTGTTAATTGACTCATACTAATTGCTCCAATTTAAATTGGCTAAAGTTATTAATATAAGGGTGTGCTTTAGTGCTTGCTTGCCCATCACGAATTAAATGTAGTGTTTTTAAGCCTGCAGCTTGCGCGGCATCAAGCTCGCCGGCTACATCACTTAAAAAGAGTATTTCTGCTGCTTTAAACGGTAACAGCTCAACAATGGTGTTATAGGCCATTTGCTCTTGTTTTGCGCCAACTTTGGTGTCAAAAAAGTCAGTAAACAAGCTGCGAATGTCACCATAATCACTGTATTTAAAAAGTAGCTGCTGCGCTTTTACTGACCCTGACGAGTACACATATAAAGCTATATCGTTGTTGTACTGAGCTTGTAAAAAATCAAATGCATCTGGGTATAAATGACCCTTAAAATCACCGTGTTCATACCCTGTTTGCCAAATTAAGCCTTGTAACTGTTTAAGTGGAGTGATTTTTTTATCTCCATCAATCCAGGTAAGTAAAGTGCTAATGACCTCTTCAATATCGGCGTTTGGCTTTTCGATAAGGGCTTTTACGGCACTAATTTGCTCAGCTACATCTGGCTTATTAGCATCGGCACGTACAAAGGTAGGTAACTGTTTTGCTGCGTAAGGAAACAACACCTCTTTAACAAACGAGATACGGGTTATTGTGCCTTCGATGTCGGTTAAAATGGCTTTAATCATTTAGTTACTCCCGCTTGAATACCTATTATTTTTAGGCGCTCTAGTTCGCAGCGAAATAAAAACTCTAAGGCTTCTAGGTGGCGACGAACTTCATCAATATTACGTCCTACTGCATATAAACCATGACCACGTATCAGTACGCCGTGCTCTATAGGTGTATGTAAATGATGGTCACTGACCAGTAGGCTTAATCGGTCAATATCTTGATCGTTATCGAAAATAGGAATGCTCAGCGTTTCTAAATGCGAAGTAAAGCCGCTCAGTGCTTTTTGCATTTCATAGCCTGTTAAATCAAGCTGATGCCCTTGGGTAATTTGCGACAGTACGGTAGCGGCTACAGAGTGAGTATGCAAAACACACTGCGCATCAGGTATAAGCTGATACAAACTTAGGTGTAATTGTGTTTCTGCCGATGGTTTTACAGCTCCTGCTAGGCGCTCGCCTTGATGATCTAATTGCAAAAAATGCTCTTGCGTCAGTGAGCCTTTATCGTGCCCACTAGCTGTAACAACAAAGCCAGTGCTAGTACGAGCTGAAAAGTTTCCGCCTGTTGCGGGTACCCAGCCTTTTTGGCTAACCCATTTTCCGGCTTCAATAAGTTGTGAAATAGCGGTATTGTTTTGCATACATTCCTCACTAATGAGCGTAAAGTTAATTGTTTTTAGACGGCTATACTTCTGTTTTAAGCAATGATAGCATCGCTTTAAGCGCAAAACCATCATTAAGGGCATCACGTGTTTGAAAGTAAATTACCAAATTTAGGCGTTAGTATATTTAGCCAAATGAGCGGGTTGGCTAATGAGTTTTCGGCAATTAATCTCTCTCAAGGCTTTCCTGAGTTTGATGCTCCTGATCTTTTAAAAACGCAGTTAAATTATTATGTGCAGCAGGGCGTTAATCAATATTCACCTTCAAGTGGTGTACCACGAT
The DNA here is from genome assembly GCF_000497995.1 of Pseudoalteromonas sp. TB25. Classification (NCBI taxonomy): domain Bacteria; kingdom Pseudomonadati; phylum Pseudomonadota; class Gammaproteobacteria; order Alteromonadales; family Pseudoalteromonadaceae; genus Pseudoalteromonas; species Pseudoalteromonas sp. TB25. The sequence continues at coordinate 14,042 of NZ_AUTI01000443.1, read as the reverse complement.
TACAGCAACAAATTGCTGATTTAGCAAAGCGCAAATATGCAGCTGATATAAACGCAGCTGATCAAGTGACTGTTACCTCGGGTGCAACAGAGGCATTGTTTGTGGCTATTCAAACAATTGTGCGCCCCAGTGATGAAGTGATTGTATTTGACCCTGCATATGACTCTTACCAACCGGCAATTGAACTCGCTGGTGGAAAGTCGGTACACATTGTTTTAAGTGCGCCAAATTACACCATTGATTGGCAAGTAGTAAGCCAAGCAATTACTAAAAATACCCGTGCAATTATTATAAATACGCCTCATAACCCAAGCGGTAAAATATTACAGCCACAAGATATAAAAGCGCTTAAAGAGTTAGTTGGTACTCACAATTTGTATGTAATAAGCGATGAGGTATATGAGCACATTACGTTTGATGAACAACCGCATTTAAGCGTATTACGCGATGATGAATTATTTGCCAAAAGCTTTGTTGTATCGAGCTTTGGTAAAACGTTTCACAGCACGGGCTGGAAAATGGGTTACTGTATTGCACCTGCCGATTTAGCTGTCGAATTTAGAAAAATTCATCAGTACGTTACGTTTTCAAGTTTTACCCCCGCACAGCATGCGCTTGCCGATATGCTCGAGCAGCAAGGTGAGCATATAGATGAGCTAAGCGGGTTTTATCAGCAAAAACGCGACTTATTAGCGAGTCATTTAAGTAACAGCCGTTTTAAAATTTTACCTAGCCAAGGCACTTACTTTTTATTGTTAGATTACAGCGATGTATCGGATTTAAACGATGTTGAATTTTGCCATTGGTTAGTAGAGCAAGCAGGTGTTGCGGCTATTCCGTTAAGTGTGTTTTATCAAAAGCCACCAACCGATAAAGTAATTCGTTTATGCTTTGCTAAAAACGACAACACTCTCATAGAGGCAGCGCAAATATTATGTCAACTTTAACTATTACAGCATTGCAAAGCTCGCTTCACTGGCTTGATAAAGACGCTAATTTAGCCATGTTTAATAAACAGCTTGAAGCAATTACTAATCAGCCCGATCTTATTTTACTGCCCGAAACATTTTCGACTGGCTTTGCTATTAATTTAGATTGTGCAGAGCCCGAAAGCGGTAAAGTACTTACTTGGTTAAAGGCACAGGCTCATAAACATAATGCGGTTATTGCCGGTTCGGTACTGGTTGCGCAAGGCAATAAAAAAGCCAATCGGTTTTATTGGGTAAAACCCGACGGAGAGGTGAGTTATTACGACAAACGCCATTTATTTCGCTTAGGCAGTGAGGGCGATTACGTTGTAGCAGGGCAAGCGCGCAAAGTTTTTGAAATCAAAGGCTTTAAACTATTACCGCAGGTATGTTACGACCTCCGCTTTCCGGTATTTCAACGTAATAATAACGACTACGATGTAATGATAAACGTAGCAAATTGGCCAGCTGTACGCCGCCACATATGGGATACGCTACTTATGGCGCGTGCAATGGAAAACCTGTGTTACGTAGTAGGCGTTAATCGCGTAGGGGATGATGGTAATGGTGCCGCGCACAATGGTGGTACAGCGGTATACGACTTTAAAGGCGATGCCTTGACTAAAGCGCAAGATGACACCGAACAACTAGTTACTATAACACTTGAAAAAGCACCACTGGATGAGTTTAAAGCGGCGTTTCCTGCCTATTTAGATGCAGACTCTTTTACATTAATATAAACACGTTAATTTAGCGCAGAGCCAATAAAGTGTTAAAATGGCCGCTGATATTTTTTGTTGGCGGCAAATTTCGTAATGAACACTTTAATCACTCCTGTAATTTTAGCAGGTGGCATAGGCTCTCGCTTGTGGCCGCTTTCTCGCCAAGCAATGCCTAAACAATTTTTACCACTACTAAATGAAAACACGTCATTGCTACAAAGTACGTTGGCGCGTGTTTCTGATGGGTTGTTCGATAATGCTATTTTAGTGTGTAACGAACAGCACCGATTTATTGCCGCCGAGCAAGTTGCAAGCTTAGCTCCTAGTGCATTATTACTTGAGCCTAACGGTAAAAATACCGCGCCTGCTATCGGATTAGCGGCGCACTACGCACTACAAAATGGTGTTACTGGTCCGCTACTAGTGATGCCTGCCGATCATCATATTGAAAACTTTGATGCATTAACAGCTAAGCTCCCAGAAGCTGTAAAATTTGCTGAGCAAGGGAAGTTAGTGACGTTTTCGATTACACCTACAAAGCCACATACTGGCTATGGCTATATAAAACAAGGCGCGGCTATTGCTGGAACAGGTTGTTACGATGTCGCTCAATTTAAAGAAAAGCCTGACTTAGATACAGCGAACCGTTATTTAGCTCAAGGAGGTTATAGCTGGAATAGCGGCATGTTTTTATTTACCCCAGCAGCCTATTTAAAAGAGCTAGAACGATTTGCGCCAAAAATAGCAACGAGTGTCGCCGCAGCCGCACAATTTACTAAAGATTTAGGGTTTACCCGCCCAAGCAACAGTGCGCTTGAACATTGCCCAAGCAATTCAATTGATTACGCCATTTTAGAGCGAAGCGATAACGTAGTTGTTATGCCTGTTGATTTAAAATGGAGTGATGTAGGCAGTTTTTCATCCCTTGATGCGCTTACAAAAAAAGATGAAAACGGTAATAGTTTAAATACTAATTATATGGCTCAAGAAAGCACTAATAACTTAGTTATTAAAGAGGCTGAGCACACAATAGCCACGCTTGGGGTGAGTAATTTAGCGATTATTCATACTCATGATGCCACGTTAATCGCAAATCAAAATGAGCTGGATTCTCTGCCTTTGTTGCTCAAGCAAATTGCGACAACACAGGCTGATAAACTTAACCATCATCAAGTGGTTTTTCGCCCGTGGGGGAATTACCGTACTTTGGTTGAGGGTACTGGCTTTAAAGTTAAAAAAATTACTGTTAACAGCGGTGCTAAGCTTTCGACGCAGCGCCATCAGCATCGCGCTGAACATTGGGTTGTGGTTTCGGGCATTGCAGATGTATGCATTGATGAGCAGGCGTATACGCTAACGCATGACCAATCGTGTTATATCGCCGCAAAACAAATTCATAACTTGGCTAATAATCAAAAAGAGCCGTTAATAGTCATTGAAGTGCAAACCGGTGCTGTACTTGATGAAAGCGACATAGAGCGATTTGATGATAAATATGGAAGAGGCTAATAATTAGCTGTTTTTAAAGCTAATTCACTATTACTCTAACTGCCCACGCACAAACTTTAAATATTGCTCTAAGCTTCGTTGCCACAGATCTAACGCTTCATCAAGCATATCGTTGTGTGGTTTTTTATCGAGTAAACGGCGCTCTATTTTTTTAAGCTCAAGACCATAGCGATTAAAGCCAAGTTGCAGAGCAGTGCTTGCTTGTCGATGTAAAAGCTTAATGCATTGCTCTGGTTGTTGATCAATAAGCTTTTGACAGCGAATTAGCTTGTTACGCGCCGAAAGCACAAACTCATTATAAATCGACGACACTTCATCTTCACTAAACGAGCTGGTGAGTGTTTCGGCCGCTGTTTTGTCATACAAGGTATCAATAAGCTCTACTGCAATACTCGCAGTTTGATTAGATTGAGAGTCGCTAAGTGCTTGGCGAAGCTTCTCGTGCTTAATAGGCTTACCTACAATGTCTTTTATACCTAATTCTAAATACTCTTTTACTTCGTCAGGGCTAAGGCTTGCAGTAAATGCGAGTACTGGCGTTCGTTGATTTTTATGATCAATGCGTTTTAGCCGTTTAAGTACTTCTTGGCCTGTTAAATCAGGTAAGTTCATATCAAGCAAAACAACATCGAAGTGGTGAGCTTGCATGAGCTCTATTGCGCTTTTCCCATCTTTTGCGAGCTTAATTTTGTGCTCATCGTCGGCCATAAATTCTATAGCAATTTTTTGATTTAAATCTAAATCTTCAACCAGTAGTACATCAAGACCTGTTAAGTAATCTTTAGTTTGATGGCGCTGCTCTACAAGGCTTAATTCACCTAAGGTAAAAGTAACGGTAAAGCTAAATACACTGCCGGTTCCAAGCTGGCTAGCTATTTCGAGTCGGCTACTGAGCTTTTCAAGTAGGCGACTGGTAATAGCTAAACCAAGGCCGGTCCCACCTTTCTCTTTTCCTGCACTGCTTTGTACGTAGGGCTCTGTTAAGTAAGCTATCTCATCATTTTCTATACCTGGCCCTGAATCTTTTACACTAATTTTTATAGTGTGCTCAAGTTGCTTTTCTAAAACTAAATCAACCTGAATTTTAACGGTTCCGTGGTCTGTAAACTTAATGGCATTACCCACTAAATTAATAATTATTTGCCTAAGTTTTTGCTGGTCGCAGTAATAACAGGCTTGCTCAGGAATATTACATATTAGTTCAAACTTGAGCTGTTTTTGCTCGGCGAGAGGACTTAGTAATAAGCATAAATTATTAAGCCATGTTTTAAACTCGACATCTTCTTCGTAAAGCGCTTCGTCACTTTGATCCAAACTTGCATAATCGAGTACTTTATCTACCAATAAATTAAGAGATTCGGCAGAATTTATAATCGCCTCGCAATAGGCTTTATTGCGAGTATCACTTGTTTGGTTCATAACAAGTTGAGCACTGCCCAAAATACCGTTAAGCGGGGTGCGAATTTCGTGGCTTATAGTAGATAAAAATAACCCGCGTATTTCTAAATCTTTTTGTGCTTTATCGGCTAACTTATTGAGATGCTGCTCTCTGCGCTCATTACACAATAACGCCATACCTGCAGCATAAAACATGGGCGCAATTACGCCATTTAAAAATAGCAAAGAGCTAAACCAGCCGTTTACTAAAAGGTTTTTTTGTTCAATGTTATTCATAAATAACGAGCGGCCAATAAAGCTTAAACCAACAAGCGTTAAAATGGTTATGTATACAATACTGCCATTAGGGTAGGGTTTGCGTGCACACTTAATAAATATAAACAGTAAAAAACCGGCTTCTGCTATGTGTTGTATATCGGATGCAATTACTCTTTCGTGCAAAGATGGGTCAAAAAAGGTGTAATAACCAAGCATTACAGTGCAAAAAACGGTCACTGAGCAAAGTAATTTAAAACCAATACCGTGATAATTTAAAAACTGACTGAGCGATAAACAATGCACTATTGATGCGGCAAACATCATGCTACTGGCAGCGCTAATAATTACTAAATTATGTGTATCACCAACAAGAGTAAAGCCAATAACTGAGCCTAATAGCAATATGGGATAGAAAATATAAAGCAATGTGCCTGGAATTTGTTTGTTTGTTCGCCACGTCAAAAAGTTAAGTAAAGTCATTACAACCATGATGGCGATGCTGGCAAAATAAAGAGTGAAAGAGTCGAGCATTAATAGTCCAGCAAAGTAGTTTTTAAACAAATATTATTAAAAGTATACACTTATACCAATTTTCAAAACAGATCACTTAAGTAAGCAAATTAGTATTAAATAAGTATGCAACACATACAAAAACAGACACCTAAGTGTCTGCTTTTAATTTTAAACTAAATATTTGATTAACGAATTTCATCAGGAATATTTTGCTGTGCCCAAGATAGGAGCTCAATACGGTTACGACATTTAGTTTTTCTAAATGCGCTATATAAATGTGTTTTAACAGTGTGTGGACTGATACTTAAATCTTCTGCGATCTCTTTATTCTTCGAACCTTTACTCATTAGTGAGATTATTGCTTTTTCTCGTTTAGTGAGTTTAACAGGCTCAATATCACCTTCAGTTAATTTATGCAGGGCATCTTTATTAAACTGAAGCATACGATTTAATGCATTACACATTATATCGCGGCGATACCAAAGTTGATCTTCAAGTAGTAAGCGAATACCTTTCATTAATACATCGGCGTTATCTGTTGTGTAAAACACGCCACGAATACCGCTCAACAATGCACGGTTAGCAAGTTCAGGGTTTTCGTCTAGATTAAATAATATGATATCGCATTTAATACGTAGGTTTACTAGTTGTTCTTTTAGTTTTCCCCATGCATCCTTGCTTGATGTTTCAATAAACAAAAGTCGAGTCCCTTCAGGTATGTCTAAAATATTAGTACCTGTGGTTACGTCAAGGCCTTGCGTTTTTAACAAAGGTTCTAAAACGTTAATACCAATAGTGTTAATTGGCTCTTGATCTAATAACAAAAAGGCTGAACTGCTCATGTTTTTATACTCTTTTATAAAGCTGACTGACTGAGTTTATCACGACTTCCACACCTTTTGTATTAGAAAGTCGTTGATGTACTCAATAACAAATACGATATTACGATTATTTAAACATAAAATGTTGCAAATAAGTAACTATTTATTATTTATAACCATGAAAAACCATAACATTTGTAACTAATTAGTTGAGTGGAATAGTTTAGTGAAAAATTTTAATTAATTTACTTTTTTTACATTTTGATAAGGTGGCCACCCCATCTCTTTACCGGCAAGCATGTGTAAATGTATGTGATAAACAGTTTGCCCACCATGTTCGTTACAGTTCATAACTACGCGGTATCCGTCCTCAGCAAAATTATGTTGCTTAGCTAATTTAGCTGCGGCTACGTATAAGTTGCCTACTAAATGTGAGTTTTCAGGATTTATATCATTTATAGTAGCAATTGCTTTTTTTGGGATAATTAATACATGAAATGGCGCTTGTGGGTTTATATCTTTAAATGCGAGAGTGTTTTCATCTTCGTAAATAATATCTGCCGGAATTTCACGATTAATTATTTTGGTAAAAATAGTTTCTTGGCTCATAGTGTGTTCCTAATTAAGTGTTGTGAATTTTAAGCTCACTAATGACAAACTTTCAAAGCAGTGTCAAACTGAAATCAAATAAAGGAGTTAATATGCTTAAACCAATTTTAATAAGTAGTGCAGTTGCATTACTAGTTAGTTTTTCGGCTAATGCTGAGAATATTCACTTTCCAGAAGAAATTGTACCACTGCAAGTGGGCGATAAAATGCTAGAAAGCTCTTTGTTTAGTCGTATTGACGATGTCGAGCTTGCTCCAGGGACCTATCAGCTTAGGCTAAAATACACCGATTTATATGAAGATGATTATGACACGCATGAAGTTATAGAGTCGGAACCATTTTGGGTAAATGTAACTGTTGAAGCAGGTAAAGATTATACCTTAGTGTTTAATCGTGCTGAAAATGCGGTATCTGCAAAAGTATTTGCAGAAGCCCCTCAAGTGAGTTTAAAAGCAAAAAGTAGCGCTGTTGCTAAACCTTTAAGTGTTATTTCTAACACGCAGCTAGCAAGCAATAAACCGGCAATGCAAAATACAATGCCTGCAGGACCTTCTCGTCCTAGTCAGCCAATAAAGCCGATAGCACCAATTACAGGTAAAGGCATGCCAAGTGCGCCGCAAATGCTTGATTTTTGGTGGCAGCAAGCCACGGCTACGGAGCGTAAAGCTTTTTTAGAAAAAGTAAAAAAGTGAAAAACAGAAAAACAAAAGGGCCAAATTTGGCCCTTTTTAGTTTCTAATTAACGCTATTTATTCAAATAATGCGTCAATAGTACCCTGTGCAAGAGGGTGATACCCAGGGCGTGCTTTTAAGTACACGCTTTGAGCCCACTCTTTTTTACCGTTAGTGATAAGTGATTTGTATAACGGCACAATTAACTTACGACGGCCAATACCTGATAAGTGCTTATTAAGCGCAGGATAAATTGGTTGATAACCATTACCTACTGCTAGCATAAACCAAGCAAATGCACGTTCAGCATTCGTTGATTGCGTTAGATTAAATTCACTATCAAGCTCGCTCATTTTCTCTATGCTTAAATCGCGTGGTAAGTTATTTAAAAAGTGTAGCCACTCATGCACAGACCAATCAGCTGTTGGTAGTTGAGCAGCTGTTGTGTCGCCTTTTAGCCATGCTGCTGTTGCAGTATCTACTTTATCAAATGCATCAGAAGTAGGATTGGGCGCATCACTTGGTAAGCCAGGTTCAAAAATCCATTCGTTTACTTTATCCATACTTACAACACCCGGGTACTTCTCAATTAAGTTAGCTTTTAAGTAAGTAACAAATTGCGCGGTAGTAAGTGATTTAAACGAAAACTCTTTAAAGTAGGCTTTTACGAACGGGTCAAACTTATCGCGGCCATATTTGTTTTCTAGATAGATTAAAAATAACTGACCTTTAGTGTAAGGCACTGAGCTAAACGCATCATCTGGGTCACGGCCATTAAGCTTTAAATTAAGGCGTGTATCTGGTGCATCAATTGTTTTAATTTGTGCGCGTAAAGACGCTGAATCAAGTGCTTGTTCCATAACCGCACGGTCACGACCAAATACTTCTTCCATAATGCGGTTTTCAACGTACGAGGTAAAACCTTCGTTTAACCATAAATCTTCCCACGTTGCGTTAGTTACTAAGTTACCTGACCAAGAATGAGCAAGCTCATGGGCAATAAGGTTAACTAAGCTTTTATCACCGGCAACAACCGTTGGGGTTATAAATGACAAGCGTGGGTTTTCCATGCCACCAAACGGAAAACTTGGCGGTAGCATTAATAAGTCGTAGCGACCCCATGCATATTCGCCGTACATAGCGTTTGTTTTGTCGATCATGGCTTGGGTGTCGTCAAATTCAGCAACTGAGGCATCTAAAATTGTAGGCTCAGCAAATATGCCCGTTTGGTGCGACATTGCTTTAAATTCTAAGTTACCTGCACCAATAGCAATTAGGTAAGGTGAAATTGCTTGTGGCATATCAAAAATGTAGTCGCCATCTTTATAAAGCGCATCTTTGTTGTCGGCACTCATTACTGCTCGTATATCTTTTGGTGTATGAATTCGTGCAGAGTAAGTTACACGCATTGCGGGTGTATCTTGCACTGGGATCCAACTACGTGCATGAATTGCTTGCGATTGGCTGTACATAAATGGATGCGTTTTACTTGCCGTTTGCGTGGGTGTTAACCATTGCAGGCCAGATGCTTCTGGACGACTGTTGTAGTAAATACGAACTACTTCAGCTTGGTTTTTAAACTTAATAGTAAGCTTTGAACCTTTAACGTCATCTCGCTTAGCTAAATCAAAAGTCGCCTTTTTCCAGTTACCACTTTGGTCTTTGTACATTACTTTATCAATGTCTAAGTCGCGGGTATCAAGTACCAGAGTTCTACTTTTGCTGTTGTTCCACTGAAGAGTATGCTCCACAAAACCTTCTAACTGCTTGTCGGCAAAGTCGACATCTAAATCAAGGTTTAAGTGAGTAGTAACAACATCATCAAGGTTAGCATACGAGTTTTGGTCAATCGCATTAGCCATTGCTTGCGAACACATACCCGCCATAGCGAGGCTTAAAAAAAGAGGTTTAATTTTCATCATTACTCTGAACACAAATAAAAAAGTGCTGGTTTTATATCACGATTGACACGGTGGGTTGAGTGATTTTTACAATCTAGTGCCACATTTGCGACGATGAGGTAAACTATTGCGATTAGTTACCGGTATTTTTAGAGAGCTTTGTGGCGCATTCATTACACTCCTTACATACATTCGCATTAAACAGCCAATGCCAAAATTTTGTTGAAATTACTCAGCTTGAGCAACTTAAAACGCAAAGTTTTAGTGCACCGTTTTGTTTGCTAGGCGAGGGCAGTAATACCGTATTTTTAAATGACTACATGGGTACGGTTATAAAAATAGCCTTAAAAGGTATTAAAATTACCGAGCGTGAGAGCGACACACTAATTAGTATTGCTGCAGGCGAAAACTGGCATCAACTAGTCAGTTATTTATTAGAGAAAAAGATACCCGGGCTTGAAAATCTAGCACTTATACCGGGCACTGTGGGTGCATCGCCGGTACAAAATATTGGTGCTTATGGCGTTGAGATAGCTAAATTTATTGAGTTGGTAGAATACTTTGATATAACCACTAACACTATGCATTCATTAAATAACGAGCAATGTGAATTTGCTTACAGAGACTCAATATTTAAACATGCCCTTAAAAATAAAGCGGTGATCACGCAAGTACACTTAGCGCTTCCAAAAAAGTGGCAACCAGTATTAAGTTATGGCCCCCTGCAGCAGCTAGATGTTATTACACCGCAAGCAGTGTTTGAGCAGGTTATAAAAACGCGTAATAGTAAATTACCAAACCCATATACATTGCCAAATGCGGGCAGTTTTTTTAAAAACCCAATAATTACTAACCAGCAGTTAGCTGAGCTATTAAAGCAGTTTGCAGATTTACCTCATTACGAATATGGGCAAAGTCATCACAAGGTCGCAGCAGGTTGGTTAATCGATCAAAGTGGTTTAAAAGGGCACCGCGAGGCCGGTGTAGAAGTGCATGAACAACAAGCGCTAGTGCTTGTTAATCACGGAAATAGTGAAGGTAGTGACCTAATAAAAATGATTAAACACATTCAGCAAGTGGTTTATACGCGCTACAACATTATGCTTGAGCACGAAGTACGTTTAATAGATTCGTGCAGCGAATGCCATATTAACGCGGAACCTGAGCAATGAAAGCACCTGATGGAAACAAACTCGCTATTTTAAATGCACTCAACCAAGGAGGCTTTGTATCTGGGCAAGCCTTGGGTGAAAAGCTAGGGATTAGCCGAGCTGCGGTTAGTAAACATATTAAAACGTTACAAGAAATGGGCTTGGATATTTTTAAAGTGACTGGCAAAGGCTATTGTTTGAATAGTCAGGTGGGCCTTTTAAATAAAACGCAAATTGATCAACACTACAAAGCGCTAGGTGATAATACGGCCAATGTAGAAGTACACCCTATTATAGATTCGACCAACAGTGAGCTTATGCGCCGTATACAGGCTAAAACAGCGCTTGAGTCTGGGACTGTTATTGTTGCTGAAATGCAGCAAGCAGGGCGCGGCCGACGCGGCCGTGTTTGGCAATCCCCATTCGGCGCTAATTTGTATTACAGTTACTTTTGGCGTTTAGATGACGGGCTTCAAGCTGCAATGGGTGTATCAATTGCAGTAGGCCTTGCAGTTTATGATGCAATTAAAGCGTTATACCAAATTGACGTAGAGCTTAAATGGCCTAACGATATTTATATAAATAAGCAAAAGCTTGCAGGTGTATTAGTTGAACTCGACGGACAGCCGCAAGGTCCTTGTCAGCTTGTGATTGGTATAGGTATCAACTTACAAATGCCAGACAGCTTTAGCCAACATATAGACCAAGCGTGGACCGACTTAAATCAACATACCCAACAGCTAGATAAAAACCAGCTGGTGGCATCGCTTACTCATCATTTAGAGCAGCGTTTAGTGCAGTATCGTCAAACAGGTTTGCAAAATATGTATGAGCAATGGAATTCACTCAATGCATTTGCTGGTGATTATGTTGAGCTTAATACAGGGCACCGAAGCTGGCGTGGAATATGTGAAGGTATTGACCCACAAGGTGGAATACGAATTCGCCAAGATGGTGAAGTAAAAAGTTATTATGGTGGGGAAGTCTCCCTCAGAAAGGCGCAAGTATGAGATTACTGATCGACGTAGGAAATACATCACTAAAAGCTGTGCTGTGGGATAACGATCAAGCACAACCAGCAGATATAAATAACCTACCTTGGTTGCAAATAACCGAAGTGATTTATGCGTGCGTAGGGCGCAGTGATTTATTAAACGATATTCTAACGCAAGCGGCTAGCAATAATATTACTTGCTTTGAAGCCAAAGTAACCAAAACGCTTGGAGATCTTGTATGCGCTTACGAGCACGTAGGTAACTTAGGCATCGACAGGTGGCTTGCGCTTATTGCAGGCTTTACATTATACCCACATAAAGCATGCATTGTTGTTGATGCAGGTACTGCGACAACAATTGATGTGCTTGATAATGAAGGTAAGCATTTAGGCGGCTGGATTTTACCTGGGCTTGATTTAATGACCTCATCACTTACACAAAACACCCAACGTGTTTTTGATGACGGTAAAACACCATTTACTAATGAATTGGGTAAAAATACGCCAAACGGTTTAAAAAATGGTGCTTTAGTGGCAACCATCGGTGCAATTGAGCAGGCTAAGCTGAATTTAACGGCTCAAAAAACAGAACAAGCACCACAAATTATTTTTGCTGGTGGCTATGGCTCGCTATTGCAACAGCAATTTGCAGGAAGTATTTTTGATTCATTGTTAGTAATGAAGGGCTTAAATTATTGGTATGAATTAACCGAAACAGTATAAAAAAGTGCAAAAAACGTGTTTTCGCGTGAATATTGAGCATTTAAACTAAAAATTTACACTTTTTTTAATTTTATTGTTGCATCCCAATAAACCTTACTCTAATATCTCGCCCCGTACTAAAGCAGTGCCGACTTAGCTCAGCTGGTAGAGCAACTGACTTGTAATCAGTAGGTCAACCGTTCGACTCGGTTAGTCGGCACCACTTTCCTTTTACCGGAAGTGAATTAGTAGAGAATTATCGTGGAGGGGTTCCCGAGCGGCCAAAGGGATCAGACTGTAAATCTGACGGCTCAGCCTTCGCTGGTTCGAATCCAGCTCCCTCCACCACTTTATTCTTGACGGTTAGAGGTAGTTTAAGAACAGATTTTTATGCGGGCATCGTATAATGGCTATTACCTCAGCCTTCCAAGCTGATGATGCGGGTTCGATTCCCGCTGCCCGCTCCAGTTCTTGTGTTGCTGATATAGCTCAGTTGGTAGAGCGCACCCTTGGTAAGGGTGAGGTCGGCAGTTCGACTCTGCCTATCAGCACCAGTCCTAAGAATCTCCTTGATTACTTCCTTTATCTGTCAGAAAATACTATTTGAAAAAATTAACTTAATCTACCTCTGGTGGATTATTTTCATATGTAATTTAGATACACAAAACTGATAGGTTCCGTCATGGCAAAAGAAAAGTTTGAACGCGTAAAACCGCACGTAAACGTTGGTACAATCGGCCACGTTGACCACGGTAAAACTACACTAACTGCAGCAATCACTAACGTACTTGCAAAAGTATACGGCGGTGTTGCTAAAGATTTCGCATCAATCGATAACGCTCCAGAAGAGCGCGAACGTGGTATCACTATTTCAACGTCTCACGTTGAATACGATACACCTACACGTCACTACGCACACGTAGATTGTCCTGGTCACGCCGATTATGTTAAAAACATGATCACTGGTGCTGCTCAAATGGACGGCGCGATCTTAGTAGTTGCTGCGACAGATGGCCCTATGCCACAAACGCGTGAGCACATCCTTCTTTCTCGTCAAGTTGGTGTTCCTTACATCATCGTGTTCATGAACAAATGTGACATGGTTGATGACGAAGAGCTACTTGAACTAGTAGAAATGGAAGTTCGTGAACTTCTTTCAGAATACGATTTCCCAGGTGATGACTTACCTCTAATCGCGGGTTCTGCGCTTAAAGCGTTAGAAGGCGAGAAAGAGTGGGAAGATAAGATTGTTGAGCTTGCAAACGCACTTGATTCTTACATCCCAGAGCCAGAGCGTGACATCGATAAGCCATTCATCATGCCTATCGAAGACGTTTTCTCAATCCAGGGTCGTGGTACAGTTGTAACTGGTCGTGTTGAAGCTGGTATCATCCGCATCAATGACGAAGTAGAAATTGTTGGTATCAATGATACAACTCGTTCTACTTGTACTGGTGTTGAAATGTTCCGTAAGCTTCTTGACGAAGGTCGTGCTGGCGAAAACATCGGCGCACTTCTACGTGGTACTAAGCGTGAAGACGTTGAACGTGGTCAAGTACTAGCTAAGCCTGGTTCAATCAACCCACATACTACATTCACTTCAGAAGTATACGTACTTTCTAAAGATGAAGGTGGTCGTCATACTCCATTCTTCAAAGGTTACCGTCCACAGTTCTACTTCCGTACAACTGACGTAACTGGTGACGTACAGTTACCAGAAGGCGTAGAAATGGTAATGCCTGGTGATAACATCAAGATGACAGTAACTCTAATCGCACCAATCGCGATGGATGAAGGTCTTCGTTTTGCTATCCGTGAAGGTGG
>NZ_AUTI01000442.1:0-21580 GCF_000497995.1 Pseudoalteromonas sp. TB25 | reverse complement strand
GCTAGTCGGCACTCAATACTAACACTATTGGTGATAATAACGTGCTTTGCTAGGCTACTTTTCGCCACGTAATCTATCGCGCTGCATGAAAACATAAATCAACTTATGGTTGAAAGTATGATCAATAATTTTACCCACACCCGGAATGAATTCAGGATCCTAACTTTGGTTCAACCCAAACTCAACTGAGGCTATAGTCAATACTAATACACTATATTTCGCTGCTAGGTAGATAACAGCTTACAACTAACCATCACTTGTAATTTTATCAATCAATTCGCTAAGTACAGCTTCAGCTTTACTTGTTTCTACTTGGCAAGTACCTGCATTTAAATGGCCGCCGCCGCCGTATTTAAGGCACAGTTCGCCAACATTGGTGTTTGAACTGCGGTTAGTTATTGATTTACCTATGGCATACACCACATTTTGCTTTTTAAGGCCCCACATTTTATGAATCGAGATATTGCAGTCGGGGTACATGGCATAAATAACAAATCGGTTTGTGGCGTAAATTGTTTCTTCTTGAGTTAAATCAAGGACTACTAAGTTTTTATGAACGGTAGCGCATTGAGAAATTTGCTCTTTGGCTTTTTCGTTATGCTCGTTATATAAAGCAACACGTTCGGCTACGTCTTCCATTTGTAGGATTTCTTCGATGCTCTGATCTTTACACGCATCAATCAGTTGCATCATTAATTGGTAATTTGAAATTTTAAACTCGCGAAAACGGCCAAGTCCAGTTCGCGCATCCATAATAAAGTTCATTAATACCCAATCGGTTGGGTTTAATATTTCGTCTTTTGAAAACTGAGCAGCATCGCCTTTGTCTACCGCGTCCATCATTTCAACAGAAATATTTGGAAGTTTTTCAGCGCCGCCATAATAGTCATAAACTACGCGAGCTGCTGATGGGGCTTTTGGGTCAATAATATGGTTTTTTATGTCGCTTGAGTTGCGAACGGTTTCGCTAAGGTGATGATCGAATGCTATATGACAGCCTGCAACGTAGGGGAGGTTGGTCGTAATGTCGTTTACGGTAATGTCTATTTTGCCATCTTGCATGTCTTTTGGATGAACAAATAAAATATCGTCAATTAGGTCTAAGTCTTTGAGCAATACGGCACAAACTAAGCCATCAAAATCGCTGCGAGTGACTAGTCTAAATTTATTATTGGGCATAGCTATTCCATCTTTTTAATTGAATTATCAATTAAGTGTAACAGCTAAATTTTTTTTTGAGAGGTTAGCTTAAAAAAATTATAAAAAAAAGCCAAAACGTTAGTTTTGGCTTTTGCTTAGCAAGTTTGTATGTGTGGCAAATAGGTTATGCGCCTGGACCACATTCCATACATGAATTTACAATGTCTGGGCCAAATTTAAGTTTGGCGTTTAAGTCGCGAAGGGCGGTACGTAACCCTTCTTCAATTACTGGGTGGTAAAATGGCATATCAAGCATTTCTGGTACGGTCATTTTGTTGCTACCGAGCTTATAACCAAGATGACGCATATAACAACTTTACACCGATAATAAGTTTTTAGTGGACTGTTGAACAATGTCCATTTGTTTGTGCATTAAATCTCGAACAGCCCTGAGTTCTCGGGGATAAATATAGCCTCCAGAGAGTATATCTAGACTTAGCATTTCAGCTAACCGGCGTGCATCACTATGCTCGTTGGTATATTTTTAACCAGAGTATTGCTGGGTTGCAGCTGGATTCGCTAAGTGAAGTTTAAACTTTGCAGCTATTAATGCATCAACTAACCAATACAAATTAAATGTTGATTCAACAACAAGTCCTGCTAGCTTGTATTTATAAGGGGCTAAAAAGATAAAATGACAGAGATGTCATTATTTAAACGATTGCAGTTAAGCGTTTCACCCTGTTCATTAATGATAGGAATTACACTATTATTTGAATGCAAGTCAACTCCACCCCACCATATAGTTTTATACTAAGCTCCTCTGATAACGTTTATGTCTTGGTCAACACAACTATATCGAAAAACTCTAGGAGCTTTGTATATGATCATCAAATTTTGACTTTATACATCACAATTTTGCCTTGTTATTGTGCTATTTTCTTAGCGCTATAATAGATCACTTATTTAATGCAATTGCTATTAGTTGATTGAGCGTAGCCCATTTTTGTTTGTTCCTTTTTTAGTCTCTTTCATCAGTTTTTGTTCAGTTTGCTTATTATAGTGTGTCCCTAGAGTAGATTATTAATTGCTCGAGCTTGGGTTAGTATATGCTTTCACCTTGCTTTTGCTCACTCAAAAGAAAGGGAAATACGATAATGAAACAAATGGCTTCTTTTTTTCATTTATTAATGCGCGCTTTTTTACCGATCAGTGCATTGATTGTGTTAGTGCTAGTTCTGTTTTTAAATCCTTATAATTACCTCTCAATATTCGTCATCATTATTGCTGGTTTTTTTGTGGCACTAGGCATTAAAGACAGGTTGCAAACTAGTAGCACGTTGCTTAGAAATTATCCGGTAATAGCATGGATAAGGCACATATTTTACGACTTACGACCATTTTTACGCCAATACATTGTGGAGGATGATTTAGAAGGTACACCTTACAGTTTTGAAGCGCGTAATCTTATTTATGCTCGCTCGCAAGGTAAAAGTGATACGCGGCCTTTAGGTACAGAACGCAACGTAAAAGAAGATGGTTATACGTGGGTTTGCCACTCTATGGCACCTAAATCTCAGCCAGATACTAAGCCAAGGGTAACTATTGGTAATGAGCAATCTAGCCAACCTTATGAAGCATCCTTATTAAATATATCGGCAATGAGCTTCGGCGCATTATCGGGTAGAGCAGTTGAGGCATTAAATAAAGGCGCTAAAATAGGTGACTTTTATCATGATACCGGGGAAGGAGGGCTTAGTGAGTATCATAAAAAGCATGGTGGCGACATTGTATGGGAGTTAGGCACTGGCTACTTTGGTTGTCGCGACGAGCACGGCAATTTTGATCCAAAGCAGTTTGCTGATACTGCACAAAGTAAACAAGTAAAAATGACTGAAATAAAACTCAGTCAAGGTGCTAAACCAGGCCATGGTGGCTTGTTACCAGGCTCTAAGGTAACTGAAGAAATAGCCCGCACCCGTAAAGTTCCCGCTCATGAAGATTGTTTGTCGCCCGCTGGGCACTCTGCTTTTTCAACACCCGTTGAATTACTTGAATTTGCACAACATATGCGTGAGCTTTCTGGCGGTAAGCCAGTAGGGTTAAAGCTGTGCGTTGGTATGCCCCACGAGGTTATGGCGTTGGGTAAAGCTATGCTTAGCACTGAAATTTACCCTGATTTTATTGTGGTCGATGGCGCAGAAGGCGGTACGGGCGCTGCACCTAATGAATTGTCGGATTGGGTTGGTATGCCTTTAGAGGATGGTTTAGTAATGATGCAAAATATGTTAGTGGGTACGGGGTTAAGGAAGCATATAAAGCTCGGTGCCAGTGGTAAAATTTATAATGGTATGGGCATGGCTAAGCATATTGCTTTAGGCGCTGATTGGTGTAATGCCGCGCGTGCGTTTATGTTTTCCATTGGTTGTGTGCAAGCTAAGCGTTGTGACAAAGGGACGTGCCCTACGGGGATCACCACCCAAGATCCACAGCGCCAACGCTCGTTAGATATAGAAATACAATCACAAAGAGCAGCGCTGTTTCATTCTAAAACGTTAGCTGCATTAGGTGAAATTGTGGGCTCCTGCGGTGGCGTTCATCCTAGTGAGTTAGATCCCCATCAAATTATAACGCGCATAGATGCAGCACAATCTAAGTCAATTATGGAAGTCCATCCATTTTTACCTCCTAACAGTTTGCTTGATACCCCTGGCGATACAGCGTATTGCGATTGGTGGGAAGCTGCTTCTAAAGATACATTTAAGCCAATTAAAAATTTAACCGATGCAATGGGAACAACGTTATTAGCACATAAAAGAGGACATTACTAATGAGTACAACAGTTTCACACGTTATAGCAGACACTCTCGTACAAGCGGGAGCAAAACGTTGTTATGGTATTGTTGGCGACACAATAAATCATTTTACTGATGCGATTAGGCACACCGATTTAAAGTGGGTCAATGTACGTCATGAAGAAGTAGGTGGCTTTGCCGCCGGTGCAGAAGCTTATATGACAGAGCAGCTTGCTGTTTGTGCTGGAACATGTGGACCTGGCAGCTTACATTTTGTAAATGGTATTTTTGAAAGCCACCGTAATGGTGCCCCTGTTGTTTTAATAGCCTCCAACATTGATAGGGCGGAGGAAGGAATGGATTTTCCACAAGAGTTGGACCAAACCAAAATTTACGAGCAGTGCTCTGTATTTTGTAAGCGTATTAGCCACCCAGATCAAGCTCGGCGTATCGTAACCCAGGCTGCTCAAGCGGCATTGGCACACAAGGGGGTGGCGGTGGTTGTAGTTAATGGCGATGTATTTAAGGAGAAAATAGATGATGATTTGCCTTGGTCGGTTCACCAGCCTCAACCGGTTATTCGTCCAAGTGACGACGAACTCAAAAAGCTTGCTGGTATGATTCTCGATGCAAAGCGCATTACCATTTACGCAGGTATTGGCGCCCGAAAGGCGCATGATCAACTTATTACTTTGGCAAAAAAGTTAAACGCTCCGATAGCTCATAGTTCGCGAGCAAAAGAATTTGTAGAGCCTAATAACCCTTTTAACATTGGTATGACAGGGATTTTAGGAAATCTTGCAGGAGTGCAAGCAATGAGCGATTGCGATTTGTTAATTTGCTTAGGTTCTGACTTTGCCTATACCCAATTTTATCCTGAAAAAGCCCGTATTGTGCAAATCAATAAAGAGGCTAACCATTTAGGGCGCCGTTCGCCTATCGAACTTGGTTTAGTGGGCGATGTTAAAGATACTTTAGCTGCGTTAACCCCACTACTTGAACAAAAATCAGATAATAGACATTTGAATGAATCGCTTGAGCAGTGGAAAAAAGACACTCAGGGCTACAATAAAAAGGCAAAACACGACTCTGACCTTATTCACCCGCAGTACCTGGCGCAGCTACTCAGTGAACAGGCCNCCGCCGATGGAGGAAGTCCAATGGTTTGGTTATTAAGGCATTTAAAGGCTACAGGAGAGCGCCGTTTTTTAGCCAGTTTATTGCATGGTACTATGGCAAATGCGTATCCTCAGGCATTAGGAATTGCAAATGCATATCCTGATAGGCAAGTAATAGCGATGTGTGGCGATGGCGGGATCACCATGTTATTGGGAGATTTACTTACCTTAGTGCAAGAGAAAATAGCAGTTAAAATTTTAATTTTTAACAATGACTCACTCGGCTTTGTAGAAATGGAGCAAAGGGTAGAAGGCTTACTTGATAGTTACACAGGTCTCTCGAACCCTAATTTTGCTCTATTAGCACAGCAAATTGGCTTGCACAGTTGGCAAGTATCAGACCCTGATGAACTGCCTTCAACGATGCGCGCATGGCTAGATGCAAAAGGACCGGCTTTATTAGAAGTAAAAGTAAATAGAATGGAGTTAGTCATGCCGCCTAAAATAGAAGCAGGGCAGGTAGCCTCTACGGCTTTATTTGGCCTTAAAGCAGTACTAAATGGTCGTACTAACGAAGTAGTGTCGTTACTCAGAGATAACTTTATTAAATAATACAAATCTGCTTATATAGAGAGTCTATCTAACGTTAAGAAAATTGCGCTAGAACTAGGTGATGTTTTTATCTTTTTTGATTCGATTAACAATTAAGTGTAACAACTAAATTTTTTTTTGAGAGGTAAGCTTAAAAAAATTATAAAAAAAAGCCAAAACGTTAGTTTTGGCTTTTACTTAGCAAGTTTGTATGTGTGGTAAATAGGTTATGCGCCTGGGCCACATTCCATACATGAATTTACAATGTCTGGGCCAAATTTAAGTTTGGCGTTTAAGTCGCGAAGAGCGGTGCGTAACCCTTCTTCAATTACTGGGTGGTAAAATGGCATATCAAGCATTTCTGGTACGGTCATTTTGTTTTGTACAGCCCAAGCTAATAAGTGAGCGATGTGTTCGGCTTGTGGGCCAATAAATTCTGCACCTAAAAATAAGCCTGTGCCTTGCTCTGCATATACACGCATATGACCTTTGTTTTTAAGCATTACTCGGCTACGGCCTTGGTTTTCAAAGCTTACTTCGCCTACTTCAAAACAACCGCATGGGCCTAATCGGTCAGTAATTTGCTTGTAGCTTTCGCCTACCATTGCTATTTGTGGGTCGCTAAATACAGCTGCAATTTTTGCTCTGCGCAGACCTATACGTACATCTGGGAAGCGCCCTGCATTTTGACCTGCAATAGCACCTTGGTCAGATGCTTCGTGTAACAGTGGTAGCATGTTACTTGCATCGCCTGCTATAAATATGTTCGACTCACCACACTGCATTGTATGTGTGTCTGCGTGCGGTACGCCGCGTTCATCAAGTTCAATGCCTGTGTTTTCAAGGCCTAGTTTATCTACGTTAGGTACTCGGCCTGTGGCTGCAAGTACGTAGTCAAACTGTTCGGTGTGTTTTTCACCTTGTTTGTCGGTGTAAGTAAGCTGCGCTTTGCTGTTTACTTGCATCATGTCGGATACGTTTGAGTCGGTATCAACAAAAAATTCTTCGGCAAAAACAGTGTTTGCGTAGTCTTTTACTACTGGATCTGTAAGTGGGCCAATTGCGCCGCCTACACCAAATAGTTTTACATTTACGCCTAGTCGGCTAAGTGCTTGGCCAATTTCAAGACCTATTACACCAGGGCCAAATACAGCGACTGATTCTGGTAGGTCATCCCAATCAAATACGTCGTCGTTTATAATAAGTTTGTCGCCAAAGTTATTAAATACGCCAGGGTACGAAGGGCGTGAACCGGTAGCAATTACAAAGCGTTTTGCTGTAATAATTGTGTGGTCGTCTATTTGTATGCGGTTTGTGTCTAAAAATTTAGCGTAACCACGAATTTTATCACCATCTGGTAATTCATCTACAGCTTCTACTACAAATCCGGCAAAGCGGTCGCGTTCGCTTTTAACGCGTGCCATCACTTCTTTACCATTAATACGTGGTGCAGAGCTGTGTACACCAAATGCAGGTGCCATTGTGATTGAGTGCGCAGCTTCAGCAGCTGCAATTAATAATTTACTCGGCATGCAACCAACTCGTGCGCAGGTAGTGCCGTAAGGGCCTGATTCGATCATAAGTACGTTATTTGTAAATTGTTTAGCATTACGATAAGCACTTAAACCCGCAGTACCCGCACCAATAACAACAACGTCGGTTTGCAATTCTTTCATTATTTTTTCCTTATAAAATAGGGGCAACCAGTGCCCCTATTTATATTTACTAATTGAGCAAAATTATTAATTAAGCAAAGTATTTTTCTAAATCATCTGAGCCACCAATGTGCTTACCGCCAATAAATACTTGTGGAACGGTTTCACGGCCAGATACTGCTTTAAGGCTTGTTAGTGATGCGCCTGAGCCCATAACAATTTCTTCAAATGCAAAGCCTTTTTCTGTAAGAAGCGCTTTAGCTTTTGAACAGAACGGACAACCAGGTTTAGTAAATACAGTTACTGGCTCTGGTTTAGCTTGCTTAGGGTTGATGTAATCAAGCATTGTGTCTGCGTCAGATACTTCAAACGGGTCACCTGGTAAATCTGGTTCGATGAACATTTTGTCAATCACGCCATCTTTAACAAGCATAGAGTATCTCCAGCTGCGCTTACCAAAGCCTAGGTCGTTTTTGTCTACTAACATGCCCATGCCGTCAGTAAATTCGCCGTTGCCGTCTGGTAATAAAGTAATGTTTTGCGCTTCTTGATGCTCAGCCCATGCGTTCATTACAAAGGTATCGTTTACTGATAAACATACAATTTCGTCAACGCCGTTTTGCTTAAGTACGCCTGCTAATTCGTTGTAACGTGGTAAGTGAGTTGATGAACATGTTGGTGTGAATGCACCAGGTAGTGAAAACACTACAACCGTTTTACCTTTAAAAATTTCATCTGTTGTTACTGATTTCCATTCGTTATTTTGACGAGTTGCAAATGTAACACTTGGGACTGTTTGACCTTCGATATTGTTTAACATAGTTTTTTGTTCCTCTTGATTTGTTGATAGCCATTATGGCGAACAATTAAATATAGTTCCAATCGTTTGTTTGTATTAAACTGATAGTTATAAACTATCATGCGGAGCTGAATATGAACTTAAAAGATTTTGAATATGTAAAAGCAATAGCGCAATACAAGCACTTTCGCAAAGCTGCCAATGCATGTTTTGTAAGTCAGCCTACATTAAGTGGCCAAGTAAAAAAACTCGAACATGAGCTTGGCGTTACTTTATTTGACCGCTCAACTAAACAAGTTACGTTAACAGCAAAAGGTGAACGTTTGTTGACGCAAATAGAGATTATTTTAGAACAAACGCAAATACTCAAAGAACTTGCTGCTACTTCTAATGAGCCTCTACAAGGTAAATTAACTATTGGTATTATTCCTACCATTGCGCCTTACTTGTTGCCTGCGTTATTAACATCAATGAAAGCGGCATTTATTGATAGTCAGTTTTCGTTTATTGAGATGCAAACAGCAACAATTTTAGAAGCTTTAAATAATGGCGAACTCGACTTTGCTATTTTAGCCGATGTGCCAGAGCTTATTAATTACCATACGGTTGCTTTATACAAAGAAGATTTTTTAGTGGCGGTATCACAAGATAACGCGCTTTCTAAGCATAAAAAAGTGGCGTTGAACGACCTTCAAGGATGCAGCCTACTAATGTTAAGTGATGGTCATTGCTTTAAAGATCAAGCCCAAAAGTTTTGTTTTTCTGCGGGAGTCGATATATCTAATCAGTATAAAGGTAATAGTTTAGAAACATTATTAGCGTTAGTGGCCATGGATGACGGTATTACATTTGTACCAAAACTGGCATGTACCGACCGTGTAGGGATTGATTACTTGCCTATATTCCCTAATCAGCAGCGTAATGTGGTGTTTGCATGCAGAAAGCATTATCCGCATTTATCGGGTGTAGAACAATTGGGCAAGTGGTTATCGGCTCACCCTAATTTAAAAGCTAAATTAACTAAAGATCTTGGCTGATTATTTCTACTACATCGTTAATTTGCACGCCAGGTAGTGGTTTGTCATCAATACTGACAGCTACTGCAGTTTGCTGATAAAGCTGCTCAACGCGAATTTTATTAAGCGTGGTGATGGTGTGTGGCATAACATTACCTGCCGCGTCGGTTAAATAGTTATGGTGCGCAATGCTTAGCATCTGGCCTTTTTTTAACCCATGAGCTTTACCTAAATTAATAACAATTTTGCTATTTTCCATGTGCATTATTTTGCCTTGAGTTGGCAAACACGCCATGGCTGCTTGAATGTCATAACTTACTGCTTGGTTGATATCGGTTATGCTTTGCCCATAAGGCGATTGCCAAAACCTATCACTATTAACGTCAACTATGGTTGTTTTTTCAAATGGCCAAATTGCTTGAGTATGGTAACTATTTTGCCAAAGTTGCTCATAGGTAGTGCCATCAAACAGTGCAAACTCAATGTTGTAACTGCGCTCATACGCCTCGTCTTGCCAAAATGCATAATCGTTATTGAGTTTGTCGCTAGTCGAAAGGCTGGTTATTTGGCTAAGCAGAACATATTGAGCGTTACTGCGCGAAGATATTTCTTCTAATTGAGCGTTTGAATAGTCGTGCTGCTGCGAAAAGTACTTATCAACGCTTATTGCATTATTATAGTAAGCAATAGGTACTGCGCTCATTTTTGATTTTTGCAGGGAAGTAAAAATATTTTTGCTAATAGCTTTGCTTACGTCAAATATTTGACCCATTTTGGCGTGTTCACGATGAACAAGTTGGCTTTGTGTAACGGCCACAAACTTATTAAAACTATTTTGTGGGCATTGCTCTGTTTGAGAAAAAATATCGAGCCGTAATGTAACGGCAAATTTATTGTCGTATTTATTTTCGCTGACCAGTTCAATTTTTTGAATTTCTCCGTGGCTGCTAATTTTTAGCTGATCTTGCATCAACACGCCATCTACCAACGTTTGCACAGAGCTAACCCGTGCGCCAGAGAATACTAACGCCTGTGTAATCGCATCTTTTATAGCGGCAGATTTAGCCGCGCTTGTATCACCATTTTGGACGTTCGCGTGACCCGTTGATTCATACCACTGTGCTTTAGTAAAAGGGGAGAACGTTAATAATGCCGTTGCACTTAATCCTGCAAATGCCAATGATAAAAACGACTTCATACTTTTACTCCAATTAAACGTTAGCTATTAACTAGGTAGAGCAAGGACTGTACCAATGTTATTTGGTAATTATTAGTAATGCTATAAATGGCATTAAACGTGCATATGTACTGCTAATTACTATACAAGGGCTAAATGCTATGCGAGCAATTTCATTACTTATTACACTTGGGTGTTTAACCTTAGGTGGTTGTAGCAGCGTTTTTGATAAGCATGTTGAATATAAATATGTAGAGCCAAATAATTACCCCGTTTTAAAAGCGATAGGGTATGCACCTATTAGCTTGCAAAAAGGCGCTAACGCGTCGCAAAAGCAACTTATGGCCATTAAGGCTTCTAAGCTTGAAGCTTACCGGGAGCTTACTGAGCAAGTATATGGGCAAAAAATTACCGCAGGAACAACGGTGGAAGGCTCAATTGCTCAAGACGATTACTTAGAAAGTAAAGTGCAGGGGCTTATTAAAGGTGCACAAATAATTAAAACTTACGCAGTAGATGACACTTACGTGACCGAGCTTGAGCTTAATATGAAGCGTGTGCACGATTTATACATAGGTGAAGTAAAACCACGCGAAGTTAAAAAAGTAACGTACTACTAAAAAAGTTATTCAAAATACCTCATCCTCCTATATTGAGTGCTATGCTGTTGTTAGGATTAATTTTAAGCAGATTGCGTAGTGCTCAACAGATGTATTTTATTGCCACTTATTTTAGATCGTTCAATAACAAAGGTTTTATCTGCTTTCAAGCAACAACATATTAAGCACTGAAACGATAGATTTAGGTAACTTGAGTGGTCTATCAACGCCTGAGCAAACGGTGCAAATGAGTTCGGCGGAGCCGCTTAATATTGATGATGTAATCATTAACGAAGATGCAGAGCAGCTTATAGCGCTAAATACACTGGTTGAAGACGAAGGCTCTGCAATTGCTTATACTCCAGCTCAAAGTGGGGGAAGCATTGATGCAGCAGCACCTGCGGTTGATGTACAAAATCAATCGGAAGAGATGATCAAACACTTAATTGAAAGTAGTAATAATCAAACGGATATTTAATATCAATAAAGCCCTCTTAATTATTAAGGGGGCTTACATAATTAAGTGAATTGGTATTATTTATAACTAAATTTAAGAATAAAGGACATTAAAAAAGCCTTATTGATAAGTCAATAAGGCTTTTTTAATGTAAAATTTTGGGCTTAAGCTTTTAAGTTACGAACCAGTTTACTCTCGGTATTTACAGACTTACCGGCTTGGTCGTAGGTCATTGACGTTGGTGCGCCAATTAATATCTCTTTTAATTGTTTAACACTTAGTTGCGCTTGGCGGGCAGCATGAGCATTAACGTTATTTTGTTTTTGGCATTGTGCAAGTTGAGTTTTAACTTGGCTTATTAGCTCAGATATTTCAGGATTTTGTGAGTCGTTACTAGCAATTAGCTTACTTAGCTCTTTATCAAGAGTGCTTAACTTAGTTAAAAAAGACATTTTTTGTTGGGCAATTTCTTTTAAACCAGCACCACGTCGTGAGGCAATAGCAGTAAGCTCGTCGTTTAATAGCGTATGCAAAGAATCTAAACAACTTACTTGTTGGTTTAGTTTTACGCTAATTAAACTATTATGATCAGCCATACACGTTAAACTCAAAATCAGCTAAGTTTTTAGCAAGCTTTTCACTATCCACTTGGTATTTACCTTCAGTTATTGCTTTTTTTAGCTCAGCAACTTTATCGCTGTCAAAGCCAGGCGATTGCTGCGCTTTATCTTGAAGCGTTTTTAATTGCTGTGCCTGCGGCGTTAAACTTACAGAGTCACTTGCAGATTTAGGCGAAGGAGCCTGAGCAGCTTGTGTATTAGCATTATCTTTTTTTAAATCAACTTGTTGCTGCTTTGCATTTGTAAGCGCATTAGCTTGTTGATTACTGCCATTAACTTGATTAACCATAATAATAAACCCGTATATTACCCAACTTATGCCATGTTATCGGCATATACGTAGGATACTTTAGTATAAATCTAAATTAAATATTCACTTGAACAGACTCTACACCATCTACTCGCGCATTTAAAACTTTACCTGATTTTTTGTTTTTTATTTGTATCTGTTCGCCCAAAGTACCGTCTTCTAAAGCAATACCTGTGGTTTTAATTCTAAGGCCTCTAAGGTTAGCGTAAATATTAACAGAGTCACCTTTACACACCATACAAATTTGGTTTAGTAATACTGGCATACCACTTCTAATATTTCGTTTACTTCTGCTGCCTATTAGCATTGTGGGGTCATCTAAGTACTGTATGCGTACAAAGTGAGTTGGTTTCATTTCAATACTTAAATGCGATTTAGTTATTACTTCACCGCGGGTTAAATTAGCAGTGGCAACAACAACTGGAGCCATTTCAACAACTCTTACATGAACGTATTGAGCCCACGTTTGCGCATCATTGCACTTGGCTTGTAAGGTTACTTGGCGGTTAAATGGTGGCTCATCGGATGTTGATAATTCAAGTTCAGTATTACAGACACGATCAGGAATGCGACTATCTAAAGGCAGTGCACTTAATTGAGTATTAGTATTTTGCAATGTACCAATCTGCTTAGCTATATAAGCAACGGCCATGTCTTGTAATAAATCTTTACTAAACACTTTAGCTTGCAAAGGGAATACAAAGCACAAGCTAGTAACAAAATAAAAAACACTGTATCTTCTGATTTTTTTTAACAAACTCATAATGTTTCGACTATGCTTATGGTTTCAAACAGGGTATAAATATTTTGCGTCAAAAAGTAGACGCACCCGCGATGTTATGTAGCTTTATAAATAGAAAGCAATTATCGTTCCGTATTATTTGTTTTCTTTAGGAGATTTGAATGGCAGGCATTTTAGACTCAGTAAACCAACGCACACAGTTGGTTGGGCAGAACCGCCTAGAATTACTTTTATTTAAGCTCAGAGGGCGTCAGCGTTTTGGTATTAATGTATTTAAAGTGAGAGAAGTGCTGCAATGCCCTCCACTAACAAGCATGCCAAAATCTAATCCGTATATTCGTGGTGTTGCACATATTCGTGGTCAAACCATTTCGGTTATTGATTTATCAATGGCTGTAGGTGGGCGCCCAATCGACAACATTAAAGACAGCTTTATAATCATTGCTGAATACAATCGCTCTGTGCAAGGGTTTTTAGTGGGCGGAGTTGAACGTATTGTAAATATGAATTGGGAAAAAATAATGCCACCGCCATCAGGCGCCGGACGTTATTCATATTTAACGGCAGTGACCGAAATCGAAAATGAATTAGTCGAAATTCTCGATGTAGAAAAAATTCTCAACGAAATTTGCCCAGTAAACACAGAAGTAAGTGCTGAAGTTGCACAAAGTGGCGATATTCAAAAAGATTTAGGCGAACGTATCGTATTTATTGCAGATGACTCTGCTGTTGCGCGTAATCAAGTTAAACGTGCCCTAGAGCCGTTAGGCGTGCAAACAGAGCTTGCCAAAAATGGTAAAGAAGCACTTATAAGATTAAAAGAAATAGCAGAGCTTGATTGTAAAAACGATATTACTGAGCGAGTAGCGTTACTTATCTCAGACGTTGAAATGCCAGAAATGGACGGCTATACCTTAACAGCTGAAATAAAAGCAGATCCCAAACTTGCACCTTTGCATGTTATTTTGCATACCTCTCTGAGTGGTGTTTTTAACCAGGCTATGATTGAAAAAGTCGGGGCAGATGACTTTATTGCTAAATTTAACCCTGACGAATTAGCAACAGCAGTTAAAAAGTGGGTTCATTGTGATTAACAAAAATAGGTGCTACTAACTTGAATAATAAAGATTTGCAGCAAAGTGAATACGACCAGTTTCGTTCGTTTTTAGAGCAGCAATGCGGCATTGTTTTAGGTGAAAACAAACAGTATTTAGTTAAAAGCCGACTTGCTCCGTTAATGACTCGATTTAATGTGGGATCTTTATCGGAGTTGGTTAGTAAAACTCTCGGGCCTCACGAGCGGCAATTAAGAGCCGCAGTGGTTGATGCAATGACCACAAACGAAACGTTGTGGTTTAGAGATCAATACCCGTTTGAGTTGCTCCAAAATAAGCTTTTTCCTGAGTTTAAAGACTTAAGAAGGCCTTTAAAAATTTGGTCTGCTGCCAGCTCATCAGGACAAGAACCCTATTCAATAGCTATGTCAGTAGCTGAATTTAATACTAAGCAACCTGGTGTGCTTCGTATGGGTGCACAAATTATTGGTACCGACATATCTAATACCATGCTTGATATGTGTAAAAATGCAGAGTATGACGCGCTTGCACTTGCCAGAGGGTTATCTGCAGAGCGTCGTAAAAAGTTTTTTAAAGACAGCGGCAATGGTATGGCACAAGTAAACGATACAATAAAAAAACAAGTTAGTTTTAGGCACCTGAATTTGCTTGATTCTTACGCGTTAATGGGCAAGTTTGATATTATTTTTTGCCGTAATGTACTTATTTATTTTGCGCCTGAAATAAAAGCTAAAATTATTAATCAGTTTGCACAAGCATTAAACCCAAAAGGGTACTTATTTTTAGGAGCGTCAGAGTCCTTGACTGGCTTAAGTACTGAATTTGATATGGTTAGATGCAACCCCGGTATCATTTACCAAAAGAAATAATTAAGTTAATTCATTTCCCTAAAACGACGCACCAAGCGTCGTTTTTCTATTTAGATACATAGTCTTATAAAAATATAACACTTCCTAATATTAATGGCTTATTTTTTGCTTTATTCATGGGTAAGTCAATTTTTTGGAGAAGGTTATGGCTATCAGTTTTGATAAAGCATTAGGTGTGCATCCGCAAGCCATGTTGATCCGTTCACAGCGAGCTGAATTAATTGCAACTAATATAGCTAACGCTGATACGCCTGGCTATAAAGCAAAAGATATAGACTTTGCCTCAGCATTAAAAGCGGCAAGGTCAACCCAGCAAAGCGGCAATACTATGGTAAGAACTAATGATAAACACATTGGTGGAGGTACTCATAGTATGGGCAGTTCAGAATCATTTCGTTTGCCAAATCAATCAGATACAGGTGATGGTAACTCGGTTGATATACAAGTGGAACGAAACTTGTATACACAGAATGCTATGGAGTATCAGGCCAGCTTGCAATTTTTAAGCGGCAGATTCAAAGGTCTGAATAAAGCTCTCGGTAGTCAAGGATAAAAATTATGAGTTTATATAATGTTTTCGATATTGCAGGTTCGGGTATGAGCGCACAAAACGTTCGCTTAAATACTACAGCTAGTAATATTTCTAATGCTAATACCATTAGTTCATCTCAAGACAAAACGTACCGAGCGCGCCAACCTGTATTTGCGGCTGAGCTAACAAAAGCTTCAGCATCAGCAAGTAACCAGCAGGGCTCCGCAGTTGGTGTTAAAGTTTTGGGCATTGTTGAAAGTAATGCACCATTACAAATTGAATATAACCCAAATCATCCAAGTGCGGATGAAAATGGCTATATCTATAAACCCAACGTTAATGTTGTAGAGGAGATGGCAAATATGATTTCTGCCTCTCGTTCTTACCAAACAAACGTGCAAGTTGCTGATGCAGCAAAGCAAATGCTAAGTAAAACACTGTTGCTAGGGCAGCGGTAACCGAGGGTAGGTTATGAGTAACGATATTAGTACATCTTCATCCTATTTAGACTCTATACGCTGGCAAGAGCAACAAGTTGCTACCAGTGATACTGAGAGTGATGCGTTAACACAAGAAGACTTTTTCTCTTTGTTAACTCAGCAATTATCGTTTCAAGATCCCAGTAACCCTGCGGATAACGATCAAATGATTGCTCAAATGACGAGCTTTACAATGGCGCAAGGCATCAGCGATTTAAATTCAAATTTTGATAGCTTAGCGTCTTCTATGACATCAAATTCAGCATTGCAAGCATCAACACTTGTTGGCAAGCAAGCTTTACTTGAGTCAAACACCCTGGATTTAAATGAAACGGGTGATGCCAGAGGCTCTGCAGTGGCAGAAGAAGCCGTTGATAACTTAAAAATTAAAGTGACAGATGCATCAGGTCAGCTAGTGAGAACTATTGATATGGGTTCTCAATCAGCAGGTGCAGTACGTTTTGCGTGGGATGGCAAAAATGAAGCCGGTGAGCGTTTACCTGAAGGTGAATACTCAGTAACCGCCGAAGGAAGTACTGACGGCGAATTTTCAAGCTTGCCCATTGCTACATTCAAGAACATTGAAAGCGTTAATATTAATGGCTCAAGTGGCATTATTATTAACACTAAAGAAGGTGCGGTTAGGCTGACAGATGTAGCAGAAATCGCGTAATAAATTTTAGTATTTTTCGCCTGCTAGCAGGCCACAGACTAACAGGTTAGAGGTGAATTATGAGCTTCAATATTGCATTAACCGGCCTTGCTGCCGCGCAAAAAGATTTAGACGTAACGGCAAATAATATTGCAAACGTTAATACCACAGGTTTTAAAGAGTCACGCGCTGAGTTTGCCGATGTTTACGCTTCATCAGTGTTTAGCTCTGGTAAGACTAAAAATGGTGACGGTGTGCAAACAACCATGGTTGCGCAGCAGTTTCACCAAGGCTCACTGCAATTTACAAATAACTCACTTGATTTAGCAATCACTGGTGAAGGTTATTTTGCGATGACCGACGATTTATCTTCGCAAGATTTAACATATACACGTGCGGGTGCATTTAAGCTTAACCAAGATAACTTTATGGTTGACGCAAAAGGTAACTTTTTACAAGCATTCCCTGTTGATTCATCTACAGGTGATACAACGTCGGTAAGTTTGAGCACAACTGATCCAATTCAAATCCCTGATTCGTCTGGTTCTCCTCGCGCAACAGAAAATGTATTTTTGTCGTTTAACTTAGATGCAACGGCGGATCCATCAGGTCTAGATTTTGACCCTACGTCTAGTGGTACTTATAACTCATCTACGTCAACAACAGTATATGATTCACTAGGTGAGCCGCACATCTTACAGTACTTTTTTGCTAAAGAAGATGATGCCGCAGCAGGTGGTACAGATAACAGTTGGGAAGTATACGCAACACTCGATGGCAAAGTAGTTGATGGCACAACTGGTGGAGAACAAACAACGACACCTTATACACCACTGACTACCCTAGGTTTTAACTCAAGTGGTTTGCCATCAACAACAGGTGGTGTGGCAAATACAAATACAACTACTTTTGATGAAATATTACTACCAGCGGGTTCTGGCGCTGGTTTATCAACATTACTAGACAATGGTGCAACTTTCCCTGGTACTGGTATTGAGCTTAACTGGCGCGATGAAAATAACACGGCAGGACGTATCCCAACTCAGTATTCAAGTGGTTTTGAAGTAAAAGCACTCGATCAAGATGGCTCAACAGTTGGTCGTTTAGCCGGAATTGATATTGGCACAGACGGTAAAATTGTCGCTTCTTACAGTAATGGTGACTCAACATTCCTAGGCCAAGTGGCTATGGTACGTTTTCCAAATTCACAAGGGTTATCACAAGTGGGTGATACAAGCTGGAAGCAAAGTATTGATTCAGGTGAACCTGTAGCGGGTGAAGCTGGTTCGGGTACATTTGGTGGAATTAACTCATCAGCGCTTGAGCAATCAAATACAAACCTTACTAATGAACTAGTAGACTTAATTACTGCACAGCGTAATTACCAAGCAAACTCACGTGCGCTTGAAGTTAACTCAACTATTCAGCAAAGTATTTTGCAGATTCGATAAGCTAAACCTCATTAAATATATTAGGCTGCATTTTTGCAGCCTTTTTTATAAGTCCTCTTTGTAAGCCCTTCTAAATACCTCTCAATGTTGCGTCAAATTTAATCTGGCACCTATTTTGCATTTATAAGTTCAGAGATTTTTTATGTGAGTCGATACTATGGACAAAATGGTCTACATTGCGGCCTCTGGCGCTAAGCAAAGCCTACAAGGGCTTGCTTTAAAAGCCAATAATTTGGCAAATGCAAATACAACGGGTTTTAAAGCTGACTTTGCGCAGGCGCGTTCTATGCAAGCGTTTGGCGAAGGTTTGCCTACACGTGTATTTTCAATGCAAGAGCGTCCGGGTTCAAACATGGTATCGGGTGGCATTGTTCAAACCGGGCGAGACTTAGATATCGCAATGAGCGATAACGCATGGCTTGCTGTGCAAGATGCCTCCGGTAATGAAGCTTACACAAAAGTGGGTACGTTAAACGTTACTGCTCAAGGCATGCTCGTAACCAGCCATGGTCGTCAAGTTATTGGCGAAGGGGGACCTGTTATTTTACCCGTCCCAGTCGAAAAAATAGGGTTTAGCCAAGATGGCGCTATTCAAGTTCGACCACAAGGCGCTCCCGCTAACTTTTTAGAAGAAATAGACACGCTTAGAGTAGTAGAAGCAAATAGCTCACAGCTCGAAAAAGGTAACGATGGTTTATTTAGACCAAAAGCAAATGTAACAGTAGATACCTCTGCCAATGTAAAAGTTTTAAGTGGTTCGCTTGAAATGTCGAATGTGAACCCTGTTCACGAAATGGTCGACATGATAAGCCACCAGCGCCAATTTGAATTACAAGTGAAATTAATGAAAACAGCTGAAGAAATTGACGAGCGTCAAGATCAGTTATTACGCATAGTTTAACTTTAAAGTGAGGACACGATTATGAATCCAGCATTATGGATCAGTAAAACTGGGCTAGACGCTCAACAAACCGATATATCGGTTATTTCAAATAATTTAGCGAATGCCAGTACGGTTGGTTACAAAAAAAGCCGCGCTATATTTGAAGATTTACTTTATCAAAATATTAATCAACCAGGTGGTCGTTCATCGCAAGATACCGAAATGCCGTCGGGCTTAATGTTAGGTGCGGGTGCTAAAGTTGTAGCTAACCAAAAAGAGTTTACGCAAGGCAACATGCTAACCACCGAAAACTCACTAGATTGGATGATTTCTGGCGAAGGTTTTTTTGAAGTACTGCAACCAGATGGCAATATTGCTTACTCGCGCAACGGCCAGTTTACTACCGATGGCGATGGCCGAATTGTAACATCGGGCGCAGGTTACGTTATTCAGCCAGAAATGAATGTACCAGATGACGCGCAATCAATTACGGTTTCGCAAGACGGCGAAGTATCTGTACGTGTTGCAGGCCAAGCCGATAACGTGGTAATTGGTCAGCTTACTATTAGTGATTTTATTAATCCGTCGGGCCTTGAACCAATTGGTCAAAACCTATATACCGAAACCGCTGTAAGTGGTGCGCCGGTACAAGGTAATCCCGGTGTTGAAGGATTAGGTAGCATTATTCAAGGCTCACTCGAAACATCAAACGTAAATGTAACTGAAGAGCTCGTAAACCTAATTGAAACTCAGCGTATTTACGAAATGAACTCAAAAGTAATTTCGGCCGTTGACGAAATGATGAGTTATATCAATCAACAGCTTTAATAGAGTAGGGGGAATTATGCGTAATATTATTTTATTTGCAGCGGGCACATTATTTTTAAGTGGCTGTATGTCTACGCAAAATAGTGAAGTAGTGCAGGACGACCCTTACTATGCACCTATGTACCCCGAGCCTATTTTAGAGCCGCTGGTAGCCACAGGTTCATTGTTTAATACTCATACATCAAACGACTTATATTCTGATAAAAAAGCGCTACGTACTGGCGATATAATTACGGTTAAATTGCAAGAGTCTACTCAAGCAACAAAAGCCGCTAAAACAGAAACAGACAAAGAAACCGACGCAAGCTTAGACCCCGTTATTGGATTAGGTGGTCTACCTGTAAATATAGGTGGCGATAGTATTCAGTTTGGTATTGGTAGTGATTCGTCGTTTACGGGCGATTCAAAATCAAACCAGTCAAACAGCTTAGTGGGCGATATTTCGGTTAATGTAATGCGCGTTTTACCTAACGGTAATTTAGTTATACGCGGCGAAAAATGGCTAACGCTTAATACCGGCGAAGAGTTTATTCGTTTAGAAGGGCTAGTACGCCCTCAAGACGTAAGCGCCGATAATACGGTTGAATCAAACCGTATTGCTAATGCACGTATTCAATACTCAGGTAAAGGGCAAACGCAAGAAGCGCAAAGTCCTGGTTGGCTTACACGTTTCTTTAGCAGTTCGCTGTTTCCATTTTAGAGGGTAACAACATGAATAGCCTTAAAGCTTTATGTTTAGTTGTGTTATTAGGTTGGCAGTTTACTGCCAGTGCTGAGCGCATAAAAGATGTGTCTATGGTTGAAGGCGTACGCTCTAACCAATTAGTTGGTTATGGCTTAGTGGTTGGTTTACCAGGCACTGGCGAGCAAAACTCATACACACAACAAAGTTTTAGAGGCATGTTGAACAGCTTTGGTATTACGCTACCTTCAACTCAAAGTCCTAAAATTAAAAATGTTGCCGCTGTTGCTGTGCATGCAGAATTACCTGCATTTAGAAAGCCCGGACAAACAATAGATATTACGGTTTCTTCTATTGGTAGTGCAGGCAGTTTACGTGGCGGTACTTTACTACAAACCTTTCTAAAGGGTGTAGACGGTAACGTATACGCTATTGCACAAGGTAGCTTAATTGTCGGTGGCTTAGGCGCACAAGGCCTTGATGGTAGTAAGGTTGTAATTAACACCCCTACAGTTGGTCGTATACCAAATGGCGCAACAGTTGAACGCACTGTAGAAAGCCCATTTATGCAAGGCGATTACATTACCTTCAACCTAAACCGCCCAGACTTTACAACGGCAAAACGCCTAGAAAAAACAATTAATGACCTAGTTGGCCCAAATAGCGCACAAGCAATTGATTCTGTTTCTATCCGTGTTATTGCACCACGCGATGCATCCCAGCGTGTATCGTACTTATCAACACTCGAAAACTTAGAATTTAAACCAGCTGACATGGCCGCTAAAATTATAGTTAACTCGCGCACCGGTACAATTGTCATTGGCAAAAACGTTAAGCTTCAGCCTGCGGCTATAACTCACGGTGGCTTAACAGTAACAATTGCAGAACAACAAAATGTGTCACAACCAAACCCGCTAGCAAACGGTGATACAGTTGTCACACAGCAAAGTATTATTGATGTAAACCAAGACGACTCGCGCGCCTTTGTATTTAATCCAGGTGTAAGCCTTGACGATTTAGTTCGCGCAATTAACGAAGTAGGCGCAGCGCCTGGTGACTTAATGGCTATTTTAGAAGCACTAAAAGAAGCCGGCGCAATTAACGGACAG
>NZ_AUTI01000441.1:0-14302 GCF_000497995.1 Pseudoalteromonas sp. TB25 | reverse complement strand
TAGCCAATTTTTACCCGCAGGGGAGCTGGGCGGAAAAGAGTTTGGAAACGAAAAAGGCTCGCTAATAGCTGGGCATAACGACACCCACTTTGCATTTTTACAACACGCCAAAGTGGGAGAGGCGTTTACTTTGCAACTGCAAAGTGGGGTGATTCAAAATTATAAGGTAACGGGGATTGAGGTTATTCATCAATCCCAAAACTCATTTTTACAAACACCTGGGCTGTATTTGCTTACCTGTTACCCTTTTGATTCACTTGCCTCGGGTACTGATTTAAGGTTGCTTGTATCTGCGCAAATGTCTTCGCCTGATTCGCTAAGCGGTATATCAACCACGAGTTCTTGATGGCGCTGGCTTACCATTACGCCAATAAATACCACAAATATGCTCAGCCATTGCCAAACGTTGAGCACTTCGCCCAAAATAATAGCTGACAAAATAAGTGTAAAAATAGGAATTAAATTAGAGTACGCAGCAGCGGTTAATACCGATACCTTGCTAATTGCATAGTTGTACATGCCGTAGCCGCCAAGGGTTACACACGAGCCTAAATACAAAATGCTCATGAGCGCAGTTAAGTCGTGTTGATTTTCGCTTGGTAGGTCGATAAAAAATAAAAACGGCGCAAAAAACAAGCTGCCGCTAATACCTTGCAACGCAATTAAAGTCAGGGGCGAGTAGCGATTAGCTAAATGTTTAATACTTACGGTATAAAATGCAGCGCACACCATCGCCATAAGCTCTAAAAAGTTACCTAGTAACGGATTAGGTGCTTGGTCGGTACTTGGTGAAAGAAGCGTAAGTAAAATACTGCCGCCTATACACAGCGTAAAACCGACAACAATGGCTTTGCTTATATGCTCTTTAAGTAATACAAAGGCAAGCAACGCAATAATAATAGGCAAGCAAGAGACAATGACACCGGCCTGCGAGGCTGATGTGTATTCCATTGCATGGCCTTCAAATAAAAAGTATAAGCAAGGCTCAGCAAGCGACATACCCACTAAATACTTCCAGTCACCTTTTAAGTACTCAAACCGAATAACGTAGCGCCATAAACAAAGCGACAAAACTAACGTGGTGAGCATGCGTAAAAATATCACTAATGCAGGGTCGTAAATAGCAATGGCGTATTTGAGCGCAATAAAAGAGCTGCCCCATAAAAAGGTGGCAATAATTAAACATAAACTGGCAGGCATAGAGAGTAATTTACTTAATTTAATAAAATCAGATCCTAGCATGAAAATTTTTAACTTGTTCAAAAATACCGAGCTGGTATAAATTAATTCATCTTTAATTAATCAATAGTAAAAAGCACATGCAAAGGGAACAGGTAATAGTTGTAAAGCTTGGTACAAGCGTACTAACTGGCGGCACCGATAAGCTAGACAAAGCACATATGGTTGAATTAGTACGCCAATGCTGCGAGCTTAAAAAGCAGGGGCATCAGGTTATTTTAGTATCGAGCGGCGCGGTTGCTGCTGGGCGCGAACAACTATTAAAACCCTGTGGCAGAAGCTTAATTGATAAACAAATGCTTGCTGCAATTGGACAAGGTCAACTTATTCATATTTGGCAGAGCTTGTTTGCTTTATATGGGGTAAATGTAGGGCAAATGCTGCTTACTCGCGCTGATGTAGACGACAGAGAGCGCTACCTTAATGCCCGCGATACACTCAATGCGTTATTAAATTACGACGTTGTGCCCATCATTAACGAAAATGACGCAGTCGCTACCAGTGAAATAAAAGTAGGCGACAACGATAATTTATCGGCACTTGTTGCTATTTTGGCTAATGCTAATAAATTATTGCTACTTACCGATCAAGAAGGGTTATTTACCAGCGATCCTCGCACCAATGCCGATGCCACCCTCATTGGTGAAGTAACACATATAAACGATGAGCTGCGCCAACTTGCTGGTGGCAGTGGTACAAACTTAGGTACTGGCGGCATGGCAACCAAATTACAAGCAGCCGACATTGCAAGGCGTGCAGGCGTTGAAGTCATTATTGCTAAAGGCGCTGGTAAAAACGTTATTTTAAAATGTATGAGTGACGAGTTACCTGGTACACGCTTTTTAAAACTCACCGCCCCAAAAGATGGCCGTAAAAAATGGCTACTAGCTGGGCCTAAAAGTACCGGCCAAATTGTTATAGATGCAGGTGCTATTAGTGCCCTTCAAAATAAAGGTGCAAGCTTACTTGCTAAAGGCGTTACTAATGCATTTGGACGTTTTGAAAGAGGCGATTTAATTGATTTAATAGATACTAAAAATCAAGTAATTGCACGTGGCTTAACGCGTTTTAGCAGTACCGAGGTAAATAAAATCAAAGGCGCACACTCAAATCAAATAGGTGAGTTACTTGAATACGATAGTGGTGCAGAAGTATTGCATCGCGACGACTTAGTATTACTTTAATACCTATTCTAAAGGATTAGTTAATAAGTATTACCTCATAACTTAGTAAATTCATGAGTATTGTCTAGACTAATAAAAGTTTAATTAGTTTAGGCAGTGTAATGAAGGCAAATAAGTGTGGGCACGAATGGATTATTAAGCTTACCCAGCAAGAGGAAGAAAGTGATTTAGATAGCGCATTAATACAAATAATTAGCGACTTGCTCGAAGTTGATAATTTTGCCATTTACGTCAATAAAAATTTTTCAGCCCCCATACCCCCTACTCTTATTAATTCAAACAGTAATTTAGAGCAATTAAGCCCAGATGAAGCATCATTGTTATTACAAAAGGTCACTCAAAATAAAATTAGGGTGAGCTATGCCTTTAGTAGCACAACAAGTTACGTGCCTATTTATCATTTTGGAAAAGTAGTCGGCACTTTATTAATAGAAACCGAGCAAGAATTACCAGAACGAATAACTATGTTAGCTGTACATATTTTAAATATTTATGCTAATCAGCTTGGGCTATTATATAAGTCGCGGTTAGATCCACTTACAGAGCTTTTAAATAGGCAAACATTTGATAAAAAAGTAATTGAGATTGTATCGGGTAACGGTTTTTTGTTACCAAGAAATGATAACAATAAAAAGCGACGTTGGTATTTAGCTATTGCCGATATCGACAACTTTAAAAATATTAATGATAACTACGGGCATGTAATTGGCGATGAGGTTATTTTACTTGTTGCACGGCTACTAAAAAATAATTTTAGAATAGAAGACTATGTATTTAGGTATGGTGGTGAAGAATTTGCTATGTTATTTCAAGCAGAAACAGAGGGTGATGCACATGTTGCACTTAACCGGTTACGCCTTAATGTTGCCCAATACCCTTTTCCACAAATTGGCCAATTAACCATTAGCATTGGTTTTTTAGAGTTAGTGAGTATTGATACTGTATCGAGTATTGTAAATCAGGCTGATTTAGCGCTTTACTACTCTAAAAATACTGGCCGTAATAGAGTTACCTCCTACAGTGAATTAGAAGTTAATAACGAACCAAAGATAGATAACAGTATTGAGCTTTTTTGATTGTAAATTTGTGCTAAAATCTGGCTCCTTAAATTGTTGTAAGCAGAGCACAGAACATGAAATTAGTTCGTTGGTTTTTAGGTTGTATAATCTTATTCTTTAATTTTGTATTTACTCCTCGCAGTAAAAAGCGTGCAAGCGACGAGCAAGCACAGCTTGATCAGCAAACCTCACAATTTAAACTGTACCAATTTAAAGCATGCCCGTTTTGTGTAAAAGTACGCCGCGCTATTAAGCGCGAAGGCTTAAACATAGAAACGCGTGATGCAAAAAATAATGAGCAATATCGTCAAGAGCTTCTTGAGCAAGGCGGCAAAGTTAAAGTGCCTTGTCTGCGTATAGAGAAAAATGGCCAAGTACAATGGCTGTATGAATCAAACGATATTATTGCTTACTTAAACAAAGTAGCTGCATAAACCACTTTTATTATCTCACTTATTTAAAGAGAATTTACCATGACAATTCGCACCCGTGTTGCCCCGTCGCCAACTGGTGACCCGCATCTTGGCACCGCTTATATCGCCTTATTTAACTACTGTTTTGCTAAACAACAAGGCGGTGAATTTGTACTTCGTATAGAAGATACAGACCAAGT
This sequence comes from Pseudoalteromonas sp. TB25, assembly GCF_000497995.1. NCBI lineage: Bacteria > Pseudomonadati > Pseudomonadota > Gammaproteobacteria > Alteromonadales > Pseudoalteromonadaceae > Pseudoalteromonas > Pseudoalteromonas sp. TB25. Next base: position 10,208 of record NZ_AUTI01000441.1, on the reverse strand, counting down.
ACGTAGCACGCCAGAGTCTGAACTTGCGATTATGGATAGCTTACGCTGGTTAGGGCTTGAGTGGGATCATGGTCCTGATGTGGGTGGCGAATTTGGTCCTTACCGTCAATCTGAGCGTAGCGATTTATATAAAAAATACGCGCATCAGTTAGTTGACGATGGTAAAGCGTTTTACTGCTTTGCAACAAGCGAAGAGCTTGATCAAATGCGTGAAGAGCAAATGGCAGAAGGCTTGCGCCCTAAATACGACGGTCGTGGTTTAAACCATACAGATGAAGAAATTAAAGCAAACTTAGCGGCAGGCAAACCTTACGTTATACGTATGAAAATCCCAAGCGAAGGCACATTTAAGTTTAACGACTACCTACGAGATGAAATTGAGATCCCGTGGGAAAACGTAGACATGCAAGTGCTTTTAAAAGCGGATGGTTTCCCAACGTACTTTTTAGCGAACGTAGTTGATGACCACCATATGCAAATTAGTCATATTTTCCGTGGCGAAGAGTGGATTAACTCAGCACCTAAGTTATTAAAACTTTACGAAGATTTTGGTTGGGAAGCGCCAGTACTTGGTCATTTACCATTACTACGTAACCCAGATAAATCAAAGCTATCTAAGCGTAAAAATCCAACGTCTATTAACTATTATAAAGAAATGGGTTACCTACCAGAAGCCGTGCTTAACTACTTAGGTCGTATGGGTTGGTCAATGCCAGATGAGCGTGAAAAGTTCACACTTAATGAAATGATTGAAAACTTTGACATGAAGCGCGTATCGCTTGGTGGTCCAGTATTCGACGTGGATAAATTAAGCTGGTTAAACGGCATGTGGATCCGTGAAAATTTAACCGACGAGCAGTTAATTCAGCGCTTTGTTGATTGGAAGTTTAACGGTGAAATGTTAGCTAAAGTATTACCTGAGGCTAAAACGCGTATTAATACCCTTTCGGATATGGTTGAGCTTGCTGGACATTTTGTAGGTGGTATTCCAACTTACGATCCTGCGCTATTAACAGCCGGTAAAGCAGACGAAAACGTAATACGCCAAGCACTACAATTTTTTGTATGGCAGCTAGAAGGCTTACGTAGCTTTGATAAGCCCGCTATTTTTGCAATTGCAAAAGAAGTGGCTACATTCCACGAGCTTAAAATTAAAGACTTTTTAGAGCCAATTTTTGTCGCAATTACAGGCAAAACATCAAGTACGTCAGTGCTTGATGCAATGGAAATATTAGGCTCTGACTTATCACGTGCTCGTTTACGTGTTGCACTTGCTCATTTAGGTATTTCTAAAAAGCAGGCTAAAAATATAGAGCGTGCGTACCGCGAATACCCAAGTGCATAATTACTAAAATGCACTTATAAAAGCCGAACTTAGTAAAATAAGTTCGGCTTTTTTGTTTCAGGCTGTTTAGCTATATGACATCGTATTTTGATATTGTTTAGCCTAAGCATTCATAATTTACTAAATGCTACAATGCGGCATATAAACTCATAGGAGGCAGTATGATTGCACTTGTAAAAAACAAAGCCATTTTTAGCAGTAACACATTTTCGATAAACCTTGTTACTTACCCAACCAATCATAGCGTAATGAACCATATTGACCCTGTGCAGCAAGGGCGCTATTACAAGCTTAATTTTGTATTAGAGAAACCTAAAGCGGGTGGGGTATTTAAATGCTCAAAATGCATTATAAATTTATTTAATCGCGTGTATTTGTTCAGACCCGATAAGTACGAACACAGCGTATCTAAAATCGAGTCTGGAAAGCGTGTGCTACTGAGCTTTGCGGTTAATATATAATTTGCACTTTTACTTATTAATAGCCGTAGGCCTGTCCGGTGCATAAAACAGATAAGTCGCAGTACGATACAGAGGTTTCACTACAGGAATTAATAGTAAAAGCATTCCCGCCCCTGCGCATAGCATCAGCTTTAAGTAAATCAATCGCGTTTGATTTAGAGCGATTGTAGCTTACATTATTGTTGCCCATACCGTCGCCATCACAGCTTTCACCTTCTATTCGGCCTAAAAGTGTTGCGCCACTTTCGTGTGCTTCTTGGTCGCTATAAAATTGCTGTAAATCTCTTTTATTAACGTAGGTGCCAATTTCTTGAGATAAAACACCGTTGTCTATGTCTGTATGATAGGTCATTCCTGAACAACCGGTTATTGTGGCCAGCACTGTTATTGCCGCTATAAAACGTAGCATATTTATTAGTCCTTTAATTTATTATTTAAAGTAGTAAATTACTAACAAAATCAAACGCTGGCAATGTTTGCTAACGGGTAAATTGTTAGCATTTGTAAATGTATTTAGATTTTACTGAGCATAGGGTAAGTAAACAAAAAGAAGTGAAAAACGTTCACTAACCAGTGGCATATAATAGCCCATTCTAAACGCTGCGTTTTATAAAAAATATAGCCGTATCCTAAGCCTGAAATAAATGAAACCAATACATAGTTAATTCCTCCAGCAAAATGTGCTAAAGCAAACACTGCAGCAGTCATTATTGGGGCAAGTAACGCTAGGCGGGTAGATGAGATTATTTGGCTAAGTTTGGTTTGTAATAACCCTCTAAATAAAGCCTCCTCAGCTACACAGGTAAATAAAAGATTAATAGCAATAAAGGCTAACCAAAAGTCGGGCACTTTTGGGTTAAAACTTACAAGTTCAAGTATTAAAGCCACAGTGAGCGAAGCTAAAACCGTAGCAATAATTATAAAAATGGGCTGTTTAACGTTTAATCGACTTACTTTATTAGAGTCTGCTTTTAAAGCTTTTTTATTCGAATAAAAGTAAGCACAAAGAAATAACCCCGCCATAGCTTTATCAAAATTAGCATAAAAGGTAAAAGCAATCGCATCGCTTGTAATACGCTCATCTATAACAATAGGGAGGTTATTAAAACCAGGCACCCAATGAAGTGCTAATGCCAGTGAGAAAGTTATAAAAACAGTACTTAATATAGCGCGTATTATTGCTCGCTTTGCATTTAGCGCGCAGTAGTATAAAACAACGTAAAGCCCAATGCTGAGCAGAGCATATAAATTTACATAACCTTGAAAATACGCACTTAGAACACTTAAAGCCATTAAGTAGTGCCAAAGGGGTTGCCGCATTATTGATATTTTGCAGTACGGAAAAACACATATAATTGATAGCGCTAACAAATAAAAGGTCATTGTTTTTTTATTGCTCTGTTTTATTTAGCCATTAATCTAACAGATTCGACCTCTCAATATTTTTTTTCTGGTAATATAGATAGGTTATAAGCAGTTTAAGCAGTGAACAAACTATGTTAAGTCCTTTTTTTCAGCAGCATGCTGATTATGTTTCTATCTCTCGTGAGCAGGGTTGTCGCTTCGCTAAATGCGTTGCTGACGATTACAATCCACTTCATGACAAAGATGCTAAAAAGTTTTGCGCGCCAGGAGACTTACTTTTTTCATTGGTACTAGACCGCTACGGTATTAGTGAACAAATGGAATTTACTTTTGCCGGTATGGTTGATGAAAACACCAAACTTCATTTCCCTGAGGGAGCCGATGAGTTTGATGTAACCAATGGCGAAAAAGTCATTTTAAAGGTAAAGCGCAGCGGTAAAACCAGCCAATGCCCAGCACTAACTAATAGTCTAATAAAAAATTATGTTGAGTTTTCTGGTACTACCTTTCCGCATGTAATTATCCCATTAATGGGCAAGCAAGAGGTAATGATAAACCCTGCTCGTCCGATGATAATTTACGAATCAATGCTTATTAATCTTGATAACCTTGATATAACAGCGCCAATACTTGAATTTGCAGAGCCAAGCTTTGAGTACACTGGTAAGCGCGGAAAAATTACACTACGTTTTAACCTGTTAGAAAACGGCGTTAAAGTGGGCAGTGGTGAAAAGCACATGGTGGTTTCGGGTATTCGCGAATACTGCCAAGCAACAGTTGATGATTTAATTGCGTTTTACAACGAACGTAAAGCAACACTAAAGCCAGCTTAAAGCTACATAAAATTAAAAAAGGCGCTAAATACAACTGTTATTTAGAGCCTTTTTTATTGTTTTTAGCGCTAAAGTGAAAGTGAGCAACCACGATTAAATACTTTTCTGGACTGGTTAATTTACGCAGTACAGTAATATGCGTACAATAGCGCTCTTTGTTATTTTAAAGCTAAGCCTATGTCTGCCACTACGTTCTCATCACTTAATCTCGACCCGTTATTATTAACAGCGATTGAGCAAAATAATTACACTCAACCTACCGCAATTCAGATTAAAACTATTCCGCCTATTTTAGCCGGAAGTGATGTAATGGGCAGCGCGCAAACAGGTACGGGTAAAACCGCCGCCTTTGTTTTACCTTTATTACATAAGCTTTTAAATACCCCTAAAAAAGATGAGCAAGGCCTTGCCCGCGTTGTAATTTTAACGCCAACCCGTGAGCTTGCTCAGCAAGTATTTGCAAGCTTTGAAAAGTACGCACAAGGCACTAATATCAATGGCGCTTTAGCCTATGGTGGCGTAAGTATTGGCCCTCAAATAAAAGCACTTAAAACAGCGCAAGTTATAGTGGCAACACCTGGGCGTTTGCTTGATCATATAGTTAAAGGCAGTGTGGTACTTTCAAGCGTAGACTCCTTAGTGTTTGACGAAGCTGACCGCATGCTTGATATGGGCTTTATTGATGAAATTAGACGTATATTGCGACATATCCCGGGCGATCGCCAAACTTTACTATTTTCAGCTACGTTTGATGACAGCGTGTTTGAACTCAGTAAAAAGTTACTTAAAAACCCAGAACTAATTGAAGTTGATAAACGTAACTCAGCCGCGGTTGAAGTAGAGCAAGTTATTTACGATGTAGATGAGGATCGTAAGCGCGAACTTGTATCGCACATGATTGGCATGAAAAACTGGCGCCAAGTGCTTATTTTTACTCGCACAAAACAAATGGCTGATCAGCTTGCTAAAGAAATGTGTAAAGATGGTTTAAAAACCGAATCAATCCATGGCGACAAATCGCAAGGCGCACGCGACCGTGCATTGCAAAACTTTAAAGAAGGTATTACACGCGTACTTGTTGCAACCGATGTCGCTGCGCGTGGTTTAGATATTTCTACACTTAGATACGTAATTAACTTTGAACTACCTTACATTGCCGAGGATTACGTGCACCGTATTGGCCGTACAGGTCGTGCTGGTGAACAAGGACTTGCTATGTCGCTGGTAAGTCTTGATGAGCAATGGCTGCTAGAAGAAATTGAAGTACTACTCGATACGCGTTTAACGCCGCAGTGGTTAGAAGGTTACGAGCCAGATCCTAATAAAAAGCCAAAAGATAATCGTAAAAATACTAACAAGTCGCGAAAAGATCGCGATAAAAAACGCATCACTGGTAAAAGAGAGCCAAGCAGACGTCGTAAATAATAGCTTTTACGTTGTTTTTTTGCCTATACTGGAGCTACTAAATAGCCGAGGTAAAGCAATGTTTGAAATTGATCAATGGGCATTTTCTGGTATTGATGGCCAAATATCTTTGCATAAATGGCAAAAAACAATTGATCTTGTAACGGGGCTTTTTTCAGCCCCGTCTGGTTATATGGTTCAGGCAACAAGCAAAGGCTATCGCGTTGTTATTAGAAGTAACGAGGGGGGCTCTAACTTTGAGACCAACCCTATACTCCCTCCTCAAACACCTCTTTTTTGTCGCCACGTCGCTGAAACTAATAATATTTTATATGTTAATGATGCAAGTAATAACGATGCATGGAATACCCTACCAGAAGTAGTTGAAGAGGGTATTGAATCTTACTTAGGTTTACCTATTCATTGGCCTGAAGGCGAAGTGTTTGGCACGTTATGTTTAAAAGACACTAAAATAACTAGCTATACCGATGAATACTTTGAGCTCATAGAGCAATTACGCGATTTGATTGAAGACGACTTAGCGCTTGTGTATAGCTATGAGCAAATGCGTGAAATAGCCATGTTAGACTCATTAACTAATATTTATAATCGCCGAGCACTTAACTTATTAGCCCAACAAAAGCTTAATTTAGCACTGCGTTTAGGTTTTGACGTGTGTTGTTTGTTTATTGATATAAACGACTTTAAAAAGTTAAACGACACTTGCGGACATGAAGTGGGCGACAAAGCATTGATTATATTGGCAGATACGCTAAAAACGCATTTAAGAGATGCCGATATAGTAGGGCGTTTAGGTGGCGATGAGTTTGTTGCAGTAATGCAAGTAAGCGATAAAAGTAAAATTAACTACATCATGGATAAAATATCCTCTGAGTATACAAATGCTTTACTAAAAGAAGGTGTTTGCGATTTATCGCTTAGTATTGGTTATAGTTTTACTAATAAACAAAAGCAGCCCTTTGAAGCGCTATTAAATGATGCAGACCACGCAATGTATAAAAATAAACAAGCATACAAGTTCGCTAAAAAAGCACAATAATAAAAGTAAGTTCGTCATGACTCATGCCACAAAAACTTGGCTAGTTTTTTCTGCGATAGGTTTTATTTTTGGTGTTATGTGCTCCTCTATGGGGTTTGCCTTAAAAAGGCTTGAGAGTAATAACCAAAAATAGCTTCAATGAATAGCTTAAGCTGCAAATTTTTACTTGTACTTATTAATTTGTTTTTCAAAGTACGGACATAAAAAAGCAAGCCATGAGGCTTGCCAAGAAGGGTGTTAATTAGCTCTCACCTAGCCTTTAAGCTATTAGCTTTTCAGCAAGGTTTAATTCCATAATAGCTTTTAATAAACGGTATAAGTTAATTGATGCGTCAATTTCTTCTTTACGGTTTGTTAAGCTTTCAATATTTAAGCCCAGTGGCACGTCTAGGTGCGCACAGCTTTTAAGTATTAAGTCGAGGTTTTCGCGGCAAATACGGACTGATTCGCTTAATGTATTGTCTGCATCAAGCATGCGCCATTTAGTTGCCTCTGGCACTGAGATACCCAACCATTGCATAAATTCTAAGGTTTTTTCGCCGCCGCATGGGGTAAACGTTAATATAATACGTTGAGGTGTAATCCCTTGTGCTTTACATGTACGTGCGTAGCTAGTAATTAACTCTATAGTAGCTTGTGCGTCGTAAACAGCTTGCGATATAAAAAACTGACAACCTTGTGCTGTTTTTTCTATTAATCGTTCGTGCTCATTTCGTTTACTTGAATGGCGCTCGGCAATCGTAACGCCACCTAAAAAGAAATCATCTGACTGCTCAGCCAATGCTTTATACGCATCTGGCAGGCTTAGCTTTATATCGCCTATCGATGATGGGCTACCTACTAAAACAACATTTTGTAAATCGTAGTCGTTTTTAGTTTCACTTAGCCAATCTTTAAATTCGCCTACGCCACGCTGCGCCACACTTTTATAAGTAATCACATCTTGTGCAGATAAATTACGAAGTAAATGGCTGTATTCACGCGGATCAACGGTTTGTTTAAACGCAAATGGGCGGTCTTGGTTAGTTCGGCTGCTTTCGTCTTGAATGTCGTATATTATCACGCCGTCGTATTCAATTTCGTGTAAGCGACCTAATAGCTTTTCTGCAATGGTTTTTAATTGCGCTTTATCGGTGCCAATTTTAGGCGGGGTAGTACCAATAAGATAAACACCTTGATTGGTGTCCACTATCTTCTCTTTTAGTGATAAAGCCATAATCCTCATTCCAGCTAAGTTTGTTTTGATGGATTTAATATAGCAGCCATTTAGACGTCTAGATAGATTTATTTAATGAAAGTTTTTCAATTAACATGATGTTTATTCATAGTGCTTGTTCCCATAATTTATAATTGACACAGTTGTTTACATAATAAATTCCCTTGGGGCTCTTATATTTATTGGCTTTGGGGCATAATTAAAGAGTTAAATCTGACAACAAATTTGCTCAATTTAAAAAGGGACAACAATGAAATTTAAATTATTAGCAACCAGCTTAGCGGTATCGCTGGCCTTAACGGGTTGCGCCATGCAACAAAACCAAAGCACGCAAACAACAGCACAACAAGAACAAGTAAATAAAGCTGATGACCGTGTTTTTTCACAAGATTACTTAATTGAAGAGCTAGAAAACGGCTTACGTGTCATGGTTGTTAAAACCGATTACCCTGATGTAGTGTCGCTGCAAATTCCGGTATCGGTTGGATCGCGTAACGAAGTTGAAGAGGGCAAAACAGGCTTTGCTCACTTTTTTGAACACATGATGTTTAAAGGCTCACAAAAATACCCTGAAGATGTGTACTCAGACATATTAAAAAATTCAGGTGTTGATAACCGCGCATATACAACAAACGATTACACAAATTACCATTTAAACTTTTCAAAGCAGCACCTTGATAAAGTACTTGAGCTTGAAGCTGATATTTTTCAAAACTTAACCTACACCGAAGAGCAATTTAGAACAGAAGCGCAAACAGTAAAAGGTGAGTACTTAAAAAACAACGCGAGCCCAATTCGTAAATTATTAAGCGCTGTACGCGAAAAAGCGTTTGATAAGCACACGTATAAACACACCACTATGGGCTTTTTTAAAGACATAGAAGCCATGCCTGATCAAATGGCCTATGGTAAAGAATTCTTTGCTAAGTTTTATAAGCCTGAGTATGTGTCACTTGTCATCGTGGGCGATGTAAACCCACAAGCAACAATGGCAATGGTTAAAAAGCATTGGGGCAGCTGGAAAAAGGGTAACTATGTTGCTGACATTAAAGCAGAACCTGTTCAACAAGCACCAAAATATTTGCACCAGCAAGATGAAGCGCTACCAGGGCATTGGTTACTCGTATCGTACAAAGGCGCTGCGTGGGCTGTCTCTTATACACAAATCCCTGCTAAGAAATTAGCGGGGATTTTTTTGAACTAAATCTCAATGTCATGATCAGATCTTCAAATCTTGTTTGAGGGCACATTATGATTAACGAACATACTCATTGGGCAAAACAACAATTCGGTAAATCGGACTTAGGTGATCCAAGAAGAACAGCGCGTCTGGTAAAGTTAGCATCAACGCTTGCAAATGAACCAGGAAAACCACTTGTAAACATCACTCAATCCCCCGGCGATATGGAAGGTGCCTACCGCTTTATTCGCAACGAGAATATTGGCGCAACGGCTATAGCAGAGTCAGGCTTTAAAGCCACGGTTGAACAAGCAAAAAGTCATAACTTGTTGCTCGCATTAGAAGACACGACCACACTAATTTATAAACATTCCTCCATTCGAGATGATTTGGGTCATGTCGGACGAGGAGCAAAACAACGAGGCTTGTTAGCTCATAGCGTATTACTGTTTGCGCCAGACACAAAGCAAGTTGTGGGATTAATTGAACAGTCTCGCTGGAGTCGTGATATCAACACGATTGGAAAAAGAGAAAAACACGCGACGACTTCTTACGAAGAAAAAGAAAGTTACAAGTGGGAGTCAGCGTCACGAGCGATGGCAGAGCGGCTGCAAGGACAAATGGCGAACGTGATATCGGTGTGTGACCGCGAAGCGGACATCTACGAATACTTGCAGTATAAACTGACCGAGCAGCAACGATTCGTCGTACGCTCGATGCAAAGTCGTCATATTGAAGAAGGTGAGGATAAGCTCTATGCGTTTGCAAGCGAGCTGATGAGTGCAGGCACCAAACACATCCACATTGCACAAAAAGGAGGAAGAAAAGCCCGAAGCGCAACACTGGATATCACCTATGCGCCAGTGACACTCAAAGCGCCTTACAATAAGAAAGGACACTCCCTCCCAGTTTACTATGTCGGCTGTACAGAGCGAGGAAACGCTAAGAATGGCTTAAGCTGGCACCTATTAACCAGTGAACCAGTCACCAGCAAAGAAGACGCCTTAGCTATCATCACCTACTATGAGCACCGTTGGCTTGTAGAGGAATACCATAAAGTCTGGAAAAGTGATGGTACGGATATCGAAAGTTTACGCCTTCAAAGCCAAGATAACATGGAAAGATTGGTGACGATTAATGGCTTTATTGCGACGCGAATATTGCAACTAAAGTTCACCAATGAGCAGCCTGATTCTCCAAGTTGTGAACAACTGTTATCTCCCAAAGCATGGAAGTTATTGTGGTTAAAGAGAATAAAAACACCATTGCCTGAAACTGCTCCAAATATGTCATGGGCGTATCAGGAACTGGCAAAGTTAGGAGGCTGGAAAGATACCAAGCGCA
>NZ_AUTI01000440.1:0-1693 GCF_000497995.1 Pseudoalteromonas sp. TB25 | reverse complement strand
TTGGCTGTTAGAACTCAATCTGTACGAGTGCCCACACAGATGATTGCTTTATATTGTTAAAGAACGTTTTGAGTCGCTTTAGCGTCTCAAGGGATGCGAATAATACACCCTTTATTTTTCGAGTCAACACTTTGTTTTAAACTTTCTTTCGACAATTTAAAACCGAAGTTTTATTTAACTCTCTGAGTAGTTCGTGCCTTGCTATGCTTCAGCGTTTCCCGTCTCAGTGGGGTCGCATTATAGGGAGAACAGATTTTTACGCAAGTACTTTTTTAAAGAAAAAGTAAAAAAAGATGCTGTTCGGTCAGTATCTGAACTAAACCCCCTAAAACTGATAGTTTTGTAACCAAACGGTGCCTGTTATGGTACAAAAAAGACCTTGCTGATACACTCAAAGCTAATAACTATTATCTAAAAGGTACTAAATATGGCAATCCGTTCTTATAAAGGTGTAACTCCTTCGTTTAATTCGTCTGTTTATATTGATGAGTCATCAGTTTTGGTTGGTGATATTACTTTAGGTGATAATAGTAGTGTTTGGCCTTTAGTAGCAGCCCGAGGCGATGTTAACTATATACGTATTGGTAAACGCTCCAATATACAAGATGGCAGTGTATTGCATTTATCTCGTGCAACTAAAAGCAATCCAGATGGTTATCCACTTATTATAGGTGACGATGTAACTGTAGGTCATAAGGTAATGCTGCACGGATGTATATTAGGAAACCGTATACTTGTAGGTATGGGCGCTATTATTATGGATAACGTGGTTGTTGAAGATGATGTAATTATAGGTGGCGGCTCTTTGGTACCACCAAACAAACGCTTAGAGTCTGGTTACTTATATGTAGGGAGTCCGGCTAAGCAAGCCCGCCCTCTAACGGAGCAAGAACTTGCCTTTTTAAAAATATCTGCCGATAACTATGTATCACTTAAAGATGAGTACTTAGCTGAAATAGCTAATTTAAGTTAATAAACTTACTTCAATTTGGCCTGCCGAGTTATAGCTCTCTTCTTCGATAAGCTCCTCGGCACGTTCTTCGTAATCAAAACGATACTTTTCAAAATACTCTGTTGCGTGACTTTCGTCTGTTAGTTTAAGTGTATTTACTTCTATTACACACTCCACCAGCATGCCACTAACTTGTGCAAAAAATACTAGCTGATGATCGGGCTCTCTAAACTCTAGCCTATCTATAAATTGTATTGCCTGATTCATTTAAGCGTTCCTTGTTTGAGCGCATCAACGACGGGAAGTATTTTTGGCATTTTATTACGCCATACATAATATGCTTGAGCAGCTTGACCAACTAACATGCCACTGCCATCTAAAAGCTTAGCGTTAATATTATGCTGTGCAACCCAATTCATAAAAATGGTATTTTGCAGTGAATAAAACATGTCATAAGCGACTTCACAGTTAGTTATGTGTTTTTTATCAAGTGCTGGAAGTTCGTTATTCATACTGCTAGAGGTAGAGTTTATAATTAGTGAGTAATCGCTTACTGGTAAATCATCAAAACCAAAGCCAGATACTGGTCCATATTGGGTAAACAGCTCTGCGAGTTCTTTGGCTTTTTGTGCTGTGCGATTAACTATTATTATTTCCTGAGGGTTATGCTCTAACAAAGGTAAAATAACCCCTCGAGCAGCACCGCCCGCACCTATGATTAAAATGCGTTTATTAGTTATG
>NZ_AUTI01000439.1:0-2251 GCF_000497995.1 Pseudoalteromonas sp. TB25 | reverse complement strand
CTACTTCATTAGCGAGTAAATCATTTACAAAGCCCACACCATCGGTGTTATCACCGAGTAATGAGCCATTATCTCGTTTTTTTAGTGTATTAACAGCCCCTACTATTTTGGCTAATGGGGTAAGCTCATCAGCCATTGCATAAGCTTGCTCTTTAAATGGCATTGTAACATTAGCACCCACACCGCCTTGCTCAAAAAAAGACAATACTGTTTTTTCAAAGTTATCGATAGGTGCTAATATTGCGCGATAGTCGATTTGCTCACCCAGTGATACAGCAAATTGTTTATGTATCGCGGGGGATTTTGAATGTTTAATTGGATTTCCAAAAACCGCATATTTGTCCATTTTAAAGCAACCTCTTTGCAGCTATAAACTGCCTATTAACAATGATAAGTAATATGATTAAACGACTTTTTTCTAAATCTAAGCCGGCTCCCGAGCAACAGGCTCCTACTCCTGAAAAAACACCGTATGAAATAATAGGTGGAGAGAAAGGGGCGCGAGCTATCTCCAATCGATTCTACGACATAATGGAGTCAGATGAATACGCTAAACCGTTATATGATATGCATCCTCTGCCATTAGATCGAATTCGCCAAGTATTTTTTGAATTTTTATCTGGTTGGTTAGGCGGGCCAAACCTATTTACTGAAAAACATGGCCAGCCAATGCTACGTAAAAGACATATGCCTTTTACTGTAGATAAAGCATTGCGCGATCAGTGGATGTACTGCATGAATAAAACGCTGGATATAGAAATAGACAATCCGTTGTTACGTGAAGGCTTAAAGCAATCATTCTCTCAACTAGCAACGCACATGATCAATCAGCATTAAATTTATATTTAGCCATAATGCAAAAAGGCGCTAATTAGCTGTCTCTTATACACAAATCCCTGCTAAGAAATTAGCGGGGATTTTTTTGAACTAAATCTCAATGTCATGATCAGATCTTCAAATCTTGTTTGAGGGCACATTATGATTAACGAACATACTCATTGGGCAAAACAACAATTCGGTAAATCGGACTTAGGTGATCCAAGAAGAACAGCGCGTCTGGTAAAGTTAGCATCAACGCTTGCAAATGAACCAGGAAAACCACTTGTAAACATCACTCAATCCCCCGGCGATATGGAAGGTGCCTACCGCTTTATTCGCAACGAGAATATTGGCGCAACGGCTATAGCAGAGTCAGGCTTTAAAGCCACGGTTGAACAAGCAAAAAGTCATAACTTGTTGCTCGCATTAGAAGACACGACCACACTAATTTATAAACATTCCTCCATTCGAGATGATTTGGGTCATGTCGGACGAGGAGCAAAACAACGAGGCTTGTTAGCTCATAGCGTATTACTGTTTGCGCCAGACACAAAGCAAGTTGTGGGATTAATTGAACAGTCTCGCTGGAGTCGTGATATCAACACGATTGGAAAAAGAGAAAAACACGCGACGACTTCTTACGAAGAAAAAGAAAGTTACAAGTGGGAGTCAGCGTCACGAGCGATGGCAGAGCGGCTGCAAGGACAAATGGCGAACGTGATATCGGTGTGTGACCGCGAAGCGGACATCTACGAATACTTGCAGTATAAACTGACCGAGCAGCAACGATTCGTCGTACGCTCGATGCAAAGTCGTCATATTGAAGAAGGTGAGGATAAGCTCTATGCGTTTGCAAGCGAGCTGATGAGTGCAGGCACCAAACACATCCACATTGCACAAAAAGGAGGAAGAAAAGCCCGAAGCGCAACACTGGATATCACCTATGCGCCAGTGACACTCAAAGCGCCTTACAATAAGAAAGGACACTCCCTCCCAGTTTACTATGTCGGCTGTACAGAGCGAGGAAACGCTAAGAATGGCTTAAGCTGGCACCTATTAACCAGTGAACCAGTCACCAGCAAAGAAGACGCCTTAGCTATCATCACCTACTATGAGCACCGTTGGCTTGTAGAGGAATACCATAAAGTCTGGAAAAGTGATGGTACGGATATCGAAAGTTTACGCCTTCAAAGCCAAGATAACATGGAAAGATTGGTGACGATTAATGGCTTTATTGCGACGCGAATATTGCAACTAAAGTTCACCAATGAGCAGCCTGATTCTCCAAGTTGTGAACAACTGTTATCTCCCAAAGCATGGAAGTTATTGTGGTTAAAGAGAATAAAAACACCATTGCCTGAAACTGCTCCAAATATGTCATGGGCGTATCAGGAACTGGCAAAGTTAGGAGGCTGGAAAGATACCAAGCGCA
>NZ_AUTI01000438.1:0-3935 GCF_000497995.1 Pseudoalteromonas sp. TB25 | reverse complement strand
CGCTTCTATAGCTTGTGTATTAGGTGTGCTTGCAAATACAAAAGGTAAGTTTAATTTGTTGTAATCTTTAGCATCAAAAAATGGTTCTGGTAAATATTCAAGGCGGCTATCAATTGCTAACTGTTTTTGATCAAGCGTTATGTGGCTTGATTTGTTTATTTCAGTCCAAATTGAGCGGCTAAAGTAATCTTGGCATCGTAAATCATAGTAACCAACTAGTTCAAAGCGAATTTGGTTGTAGTCTTGAATGTATTTAGCATTTAGGTCAAGGCTATGACTTACCGTATTTTTTACAACACTTAGCTGTTCATTAATAGGTAATACTGTTACTAAGTTATCGTTAAAATAAACTTTTAAGTGCGATACATTAGCCAGTAATGAAGGTGAGTTAGTGTACGAAAAGTTAAGCTTTAAATTAGTGCTTAATTTATCAATTCTATTTGTAAAATCGACACGAGAATTATTATTGACGCCGTCGAGTTTATAGTCATTGAATCCTAATTTTTCAAAGCTAAGGCGTAAACTAGAAACCTGGGCACTCTCAGGGTAGCCATTTACAAACAGGGTTTTGTCGTGCATAGGCTCGATAGCGAGCACTTTATATGCGCTACTAATAAGTAACAATGTTAGAAATGTATTAAGTAACTTTTTAATCATAATTATTATGCACTATCGGTTTTTTTGGAGTAAATGAATTTATGTAAATGACAATATTAGTCATTAACTTAATAACTGGTTGTAACGCTCTTGGAGCATGAAATAATAAATTACTAAAGCCCCGTAAACTGGTTTTTTGTACTTCTTTGAAGCTATACGATGGACGGTCATGTCTAAAGTTATTTTGCCAATCTAGCCAAGCATCTGCTCTTGAGAAGGTACATTGTATAAAAGCTCTCTGTTTTTCGAGAGATAAGTCTTTAAGTGTAAGGCCAATTTGTTTTTTGCGGGTATTACATACATAAGTTGTAAACGAAAACTGCTTATTACCGCGACTCATTAATAATTCAATTTTATCGTTAACACGACATAAATGCGCGTGATCTGTCTCTATGCCCACGCCGTTATCTGAATAATCCGTTATTTTTACTTTCAAAGTATGACCATTTGCTAAACGAACGCCGGCAGGAAAGTTTGCCTTTATACGATGCGAGTGCCTCACTTGACGAGCTTCAGCAGCAACGGCAACCGCAGCACCTAAAATTATAATATTATAAAAAGCCCAACCCATACTTATTATAAGTACGCCAATCTGGCTTGGGTCACCTAAAAATAGACGTAATACACCCACTAATATACCAAGTAAATTAATAAGTAAGAGAATTAAATACGGTTTAGAAATACCCCAGTCGTAATGCTCTTCATCATTTAAACCGCCTTTTTCGGTTACATTAAACTTACCTTTATTGGGATTAAATAAAGCAACGGTGGTTGGTTTTAATATGTACCAAGCAAGTACTGACTCATACACTTCACCCCAAAAGGAGTAACGGTATTTACCTTGAATACGTGAGTTAGTCGCTTTGATTTGAATTAATGTCGGCACTACATAAATAAAAATAGCTAAAAATGGGGCATAAATTATGTATGCATTAAAATATATTAGCGCTAAAGGGGCTGTTAAAAATACAATACGAGGAATACCCGATAAAAAGTGCAGCATTGCGTTTATGTAGCATAATCGTTGAGGAATGCTTAAACCCTTACCCATTAATGGATTATCAAGTCTAAATATCTGCGCCATACCACGCGCCCACCGAATGCGTTGACCTATATGCGCTGACAGGCTATCGGTTGCAAGACCTGCTGCCTGTGGAATATTTATATAAGCAGTTTTATAACCAGCGCGCTGCATACGAAGTGCTGTGTGAGCATCCTCCGTAACTGTTTCAAACGCAAAACCGCCAATATCATCAAGCGCAGCTCGTTTTAATACGGCGCAAGAGCCACAAAAGAAGGTTGCATCCCACATGTCGTTTCCGTCTTGAATAAGCCCATAAAACAACATGTTTTCGTTAGGAATTTGACTATGGTTGTTAAGGTTACGCTCAAACGGATCTGCAGAGAAAAAGTGATGCGGTGTTTGTACCAAGCATACTTTACTGTCTTTTAAAAACTGCCCCATCGTCATTTGTAAGAACGAGCGAGCAGGAACGTGGTCACAATCAAAAATTGCGATATATTCGCCATCGGTATAACGCATAGCGCTATTCATATTGCCGGCTTTAGCATGATTGTTATCCGAACGAGCTAAATAGCCTACTCCAATTTCCTCTGCAAATTCCTTAAACTCTGGGCGCTTACCATCATCTAATATATAAACATTTAGTTTATCTGCAGGCCAATCGATGCTTAGAGCAGCCAGAGTAGTGGGTCTTACAACGCTTAACGGCTCATTATAAGTTGGAATATATACATCTACTGTTGGCCATAAGTCAGTGTTTTTTGGTAAAGGAACCGGTTTTCGCTCAAGCGGGTTAATTGTTTGGAAAAAACCTAAAATCAGTACAAGCCAGGCATACGTTTCAGCAAGTAATAAGCCACCACCTAGTGCAAGTGCAAGTGGATCATCCCAATTTAAAGTCTCAGTGTAACGCCACCACAAGTAACGAGAAGACGTAGTTACTGACAGAGTAATCATGACAATGGTTGCCATTTGGCCTTTTACTCGTTTAAGCGCATACGCAACTAGTAAAATAAAGCTTATAAAAACGGCTTGAGCTTCCAAGCTAAAAGGAATTGTAATAAATATTGCTAATAAAAATAGAATAAACGCGAGAATGACGTATTTGACTAGTTTATTTTGCCATACACGCGCATCCGCCATGGTTTTAAACGCACTTTTTTTAGCTGTCTCTTGATCACAAGTCTGACTCAAGAGATTTTGCTAAATCGTAGCCTTCCAGGATGGCTTGTAACTTAAGCCATCCTTTCCATAACACTTTCACAGATGCACGCCCTGTGCGCTTGGTATCTTTCCAGCCTCCTAACTTTGCCAGTTCCTGATACGCCCATGACATATTTGGAGCAGTTTCAGGCAATGGTGTTTTTATTCTCTTTAACCACAATAACTTCCATGCTTTGGGAGATAACAGTTGTTCACAACTTGGAGAATCAGGCTGCTCATTGGTGAACTTTAGTTGCAATATTCGCGTCGCAATAAAGCCATTAATCGTCACCAATCTTTCCATGTTATCTTGGCTTTGAAGGCGTAAACTTTCGATATCCGTACCATCACTTTTCCAGACTTTATGGTATTCCTCTACAAGCCAACGGTGCTCATAGTAGGTGATGATAGCTAAGGCGTCTTCTTTGCTGGTGACTGGTTCACTGGTTAATAGGTGCCAGCTTAAGCCATTCTTAGCGTTTCCTCGCTCTGTACAGCCGACATAGTAAACTGGGAGGGAGTGTCCTTTCTTATTGTAAGGCGCTTTGAGTGTCACTGGCGCATAGGTGATATCCAGTGTTGCGCTTCGGGCTTTTCTTCCTCCTTTTTGTGCAATGTGGATGTGTTTGGTGCCTGCACTCATCAGCTCGCTTGCAAACGCATAGAGCTTATCCTCACCTTCTTCAATATGACGACTTTGCATCGAGCGTACGACGAATCGTTGCTGCTCGGTCAGTTTATACTGCAAGTATTCGTAGATGTCCGCTTCGCGGTCACACACCGATATCACGTTCGCCATTTGTCCTTGCAGCCGCTCTGCCATCGCTCGTGACGCTGACTCCCACTTGTAACTTTCTTTTTCTTCGTAAGAAGTCGTCGCGTGTTTTTCTCTTTTTCCAATCGTGTTGATATCACGACTCCAGCGAGACTGTTCAATTAATCCCACAACTTGCTTTGTGTCTGGCGCAAACAGTAATACGCTATGAGCTAACAAGCCTCGTTGTTTTGCTCCTCGTCCGACATGACCCAAATCATCTCGAATGGAGGAATG
>NZ_AUTI01000437.1:0-1494 GCF_000497995.1 Pseudoalteromonas sp. TB25 | reverse complement strand
GTTATTTCTTCTCGTAAGCTTTCTACTTCGTGAGCGTCCATACTACCCACAAAGTCAATTACATATAAACGAGGTTTAGGCTCATCTTTATCTGCTTTTTTACTTTGCGATTTAAGCTGCTTTTGGTGTGCTTTAAGCTCTTTTTTACCCAGCGTATTTTGTAGAAAACTTTCTTTAAGATCGACTAATTGCTCTGATATGTCGTCAATTTGTATTTCACCTTTTTTGGCTTTAGGCTTAACTGCAACGCCAACTATTAGCATTAGAATAACTGCTATAGCGATAACAAAAGTAATTGTTTTAGCAAAAAACAAACCGTATTCGTATAAAAATTCCAACTGGTTTCTCCATTTATAAATTTCAGCTAATTTAGCATGCTTTAAAGCAAAAAAAAGCCACTTTTCAGCTGTCTCTTGATCACAAGTCTGACTCAAGAGATTTTGCTAAATCGTAGCCTTCCAGGATGGCTTGTAACTTAAGCCATCCTTTCCATAACACTTTCACAGATGCACGCCCTGTGCGCTTGGTATCTTTCCAGCCTCCTAACTTTGCCAGTTCCTGATACGCCCATGACATATTTGGAGCAGTTTCAGGCAATGGTGTTTTTATTCTCTTTAACCACAATAACTTCCATGCTTTGGGAGATAACAGTTGTTCACAACTTGGAGAATCAGGCTGCTCATTGGTGAACTTTAGTTGCAATATTCGCGTCGCAATAAAGCCATTAATCGTCACCAATCTTTCCATGTTATCTTGGCTTTGAAGGCGTAAACTTTCGATATCCGTACCATCACTTTTCCAGACTTTATGGTATTCCTCTACAAGCCAACGGTGCTCATAGTAGGTGATGATAGCTAAGGCGTCTTCTTTGCTGGTGACTGGTTCACTGGTTAATAGGTGCCAGCTTAAGCCATTCTTAGCGTTTCCTCGCTCTGTACAGCCGACATAGTAAACTGGGAGGGAGTGTCCTTTCTTATTGTAAGGCGCTTTGAGTGTCACTGGCGCATAGGTGATATCCAGTGTTGCGCTTCGGGCTTTTCTTCCTCCTTTTTGTGCAATGTGGATGTGTTTGGTGCCTGCACTCATCAGCTCGCTTGCAAACGCATAGAGCTTATCCTCACCTTCTTCAATATGACGACTTTGCATCGAGCGTACGACGAATCGTTGCTGCTCGGTCAGTTTATACTGCAAGTATTCGTAGATGTCCGCTTCGCGGTCACACACCGATATCACGTTCGCCATTTGTCCTTGCAGCCGCTCTGCCATCGCTCGTGACGCTGACTCCCACTTGTAACTTTCTTTTTCTTCGTAAGAAGTCGTCGCGTGTTTTTCTCTTTTTCCAATCGTGTTGATATCACGACTCCAGCGAGACTGTTCAATTAATCCCACAACTTGCTTTGTGTCTGGCGCAAACAGTAATACGCTATGAGCTAACAAGCCTCGTTGTTTTGCTCCTCGTCCGACATGACCCAAATCATCTCGAATGGAGGAATG
>NZ_AUTI01000436.1:0-4819 GCF_000497995.1 Pseudoalteromonas sp. TB25 | reverse complement strand
CCCGCCAGTACAGGGTTTATATTAATTGATATTGCTCTAGCTGGATTTCCATATAAAGGGATGGCCTTTGTTGATGCGCTGCGTCATTTAACACTCCCTACTATTGTATTGGCCATGTATCCAACCACGGTATTAGTGCGCTTTACTCGCGAGTCTATGCTTAAGGTAATGGATCAAAACTTTATTAAAACAGCTAGGGCAAAAGGCCTTAACCGCCGTCAACTTATCATGCACCATGCACTGCGTAATGCTCTACTACCGGTAATTAAGCAAATTGGTTTGCAATTTAGCACCTTGATAACACTTGCGATGATTACTGAAGTTATTTTTTCTTGGCCGGGTATTGGCCGATGGTTAATCGATAGTATTTATCAGCGCGACTTTCCTGCAATTCAAGGCGGATTAATGGCGGTGTCTTTATTTGTTATTTTAGCCTCTATTACAGCTGAGCTTACTTACACTTTATTCGATCCACTCTCGCGGAATCAGGCCCATGGCAAAGTTTAATTTATTTTCTGAAGAGTCGAATAAATCGCCACTTGCGCGATTTTGGCGCAAATTTAAAAACAATCACCCAGCTTTGGTTGGTTTATGGATATTTATGGCGTTTGCATTATTGGCCGCCACAGCTCCTTTTTTAGCGCCCTATGGCGTAAACCAACAGCATAGTGATGCACTACTCATACCGCCCTCATGGCGAGAAATGGGCGATGTACGCTTTATTTTAGGCACCGATGATTTAGGCCGTGATGTACTCTCGCGCTTAATGAATGGTGCAACATATACGTTTGGACTTTCTGTTGTAGCTGCCCTAATCACGACCCTGTTTGGTGTATTAGTGGGGACTTTTGCAGGGATTAGTAAAGGGTTGCGTTCAAGCTTTTTAAATCATTTACTTGATATAACACTTTCTATTCCTTCTTTGTTATTGGCCATAATAATAATCGCCATACTCGGTCCTGGTTTAATGAATACCGTATGGGCAATTATTTTAGCGTTACTACCGCAATTTATTCACTCGGTGCGCAACCTAATTGTTGATGAATTAAGTAAAGATTACATTACTGCGTTTAGACTCGATGGCGCATCTAATTGGCATATAATATCGCGTGGTATTTTCCCTAATATTTATGAGCATATTGTGGTTATATTCACGATGGCGCTTTCTACTGCGATATTAGATATTTCAGCACTGGGATTTTTAAAATTAGGGGCTCAGCCACCAACGACCGAATGGGGCGCAATATTAGCCGAAAATCTAGGCCTTATTTATTTAGCGCCGTGGACTGTAGCGCTACCTGGTGTACTGTTATTTTTAGCCGTGTTATCTACTAATTTAGTAGGCGATGGCCTGCGACAAGTGCTAAAAGCACGTAAGGCTGATTAAATGCAATTACTCGATGTTCGTAACTTAACAATTGAACTACGTACCTCTGAAACTGTAATTAGAGCTGTAGACAGAGTGAGCTTTAGCTTAAAAGAAGGTGAAGTACATGCGCTTGTGGGCGAGTCTGGCTCTGGCAAAAGCTTAATAGCAAAAGCGATTATTGGTGTATTAAACGAGCGCTGGGATATTACTGCCGACCGTATTCATTGGCGCGGCGTAGACTTAATGCGTTTAAGCCCAGAGAAACGCCGTAAAATAGTAAGCCAAGATATAGCGATGATCTATCAAGACCCAAGTCGCTGCCTTGACCCAACCGCTAAAATATTTGACCAAATTGCCGAAACACTCCCAGAGGTCGCAACTAAAGGTTTCTTTTTAAAACGCAACCGAGAGAGAAAAGACAGAGTAAAAGCGCTTATTCATAAGGTGGGTATTAAAAACCACGAAGCGGTACTAAGTAGTTACCCTCATGAGCTCTCTGAAGGCGTATGTCAAAAAGTAATGATTGCGATGGCCATTGCTCGCACGCCTAAACTTTTAATCGCTGATGAGCCCACTACAGCGCTTGAGAGCACAACTCGCGCACAAGTATTTAGGTTACTAAAAAGCTTAAATCAACTTAAAAACATGTCTATTTTGATGATCTCTCATGAACTGGAAGAGATTGCACATTGGTCGCATGGCATTCATGTCTTATATTGCGGGCAAATGGTTGAAGCAGGCCCAACCCATGAAATATTTAAACAGCCTCGCCATCCATACACGCAAGCATTACTAAAAAGCTTGCCAGACTACGAGCAAGGCTTAGCACATAAAGAACCTTTTTATGCGCTTAAAGGGACTATCCCTACCCTGCAACATTTGCCCATTGGCTGNCTGTCGCCTTGGGCCGCGTTGTCCGCAAGCACAAAAAGCCTGTGTGGTTACACCAGCCCTAACTAAGCATCATGGCCATAGTTATGCGTGTCACTTCCCGTTAATTAAGGACATGAAGTAATGCAACCACTGTTAAAAGTACAAGCACTTTGTAAAACCTTTAATGTGCGAGCTGGGCTTTTTTCACGTAAAAAGTTTGAAGTCCTTAAAAACATTTCATTTTGCGTAGGTAAAGGTGAAAGCATTGCCATAATTGGCGAAACAGGCGCAGGTAAAAGTACGTTGGCAAAACTACTTTCAGGAGCTGATAGCGCTGATAGCGGGCAAATTTTGCTCGAGAATAATATTATCGAAGATAATGGCGTACGCGATAATCAATGTCGCCATATTCGTATGATTTTTCAAGATTCAGCTGCATCGCTCAACCCGGGGTTAACCATTGGCGAAATGCTTGATGATTGCCTGCAATATAATACTGAGCTTGATGCTAGTGAACGCACTGAAAAGATTGATGCAACGCTTTCTAAGGTGGGTTTGTTAATTGATCATAAACACTACTACCCGCATATGTTTAGTGTGGGGCAGCTACAGCGTGTAGCGTTTTCTCGTGCATTAATTTTAGATCCTAAGGTGATTGTACTTGATGAAGCTGTTTCATCTTTAGATCCCTCTATACGGGCGCAAATAGTAAACTTGTTACTTAAGCTGCAGCGCGATACAGGCCTTACGTATGTGATGATCACTCATCATTTAAGTTTAGTACGTCACATTAGTGATTTTGTAGTTGTACTTGATAAAGGCGAAGTGGTTGAATACGGTCCTACTGAAGATGTTTTTCAAAACCCTCAATCAAAAGTAACGCAGCGTTTATTAAGCTGCTAAAGCAGATTATAAATACCTAACTTTTTTGTAAGGTAACCGTATTTAACTAGGTCTTCTTGTTAATTGTATTTAATTAACAAGAGATCTCATGCTTAAACAAAAGTTACTACTTAGCCTTTCCCCATTACTCCTTCTATCAGCCTCAGCTATTGCTGATACAAATTGGGTTGGTGGCGTTGATCATTTAGGTTTAACCGTATCAAACTTAGATGCATCCAAAGCATTTTTTACTGATGTACTTGGCTTTAAAACGCTAGGGAATGACCCAGTCTATCCTGCTTATTTTTTATCAAACAATAAAATAACCATTACATTATGGCGCGTGAAAAACGATGCAAAACGTGTGGAGTTTAATCGAGCAGAAAATGTGGGCTTACACCATTTAGCACTCAGTGTTGAAAGTATCAAAAAGTTAAGCGAGCTACATGAACACTTAAAAATGCAAAATAATATTATTATAGAGTTTGCACCCGAAAACTTAGGTAGCGGCCCAACCCAACATATGATGATAAGAGAGCCTAGCGGCAATCGGATTGAGTTTATTGCCAGAGGTAATTAAAAGACAATAAAAAAGGCGCTTTAAAAGCTGTCTCTTGATCACAAGTCTGACTCAAGAGATTTTGCTAAATCGTAGCCTTCCAGGATGGCTTGTAACTTAAGCCATCCTTTCCATAACACTTTCACAGATGCACGCCCTGTGCGCTTGGTATCTTTCCAGCCTCCTAACTTTGCCAGTTCCTGATACGCCCATGACATATTTGGAGCAGTTTCAGGCAATGGTGTTTTTATTCTCTTTAACCACAATAACTTCCATGCTTTGGGAGATAACAGTTGTTCACAACTTGGAGAATCAGGCTGCTCATTGGTGAACTTTAGTTGCAATATTCGCGTCGCAATAAAGCCATTAATCGTCACCAATCTTTCCATGTTATCTTGGCTTTGAAGGCGTAAACTTTCGATATCCGTACCATCACTTTTCCAGACTTTATGGTATTCCTCTACAAGCCAACGGTGCTCATAGTAGGTGATGATAGCTAAGGCGTCTTCTTTGCTGGTGACTGGTTCACTGGTTAATAGGTGCCAGCTTAAGCCATTCTTAGCGTTTCCTCGCTCTGTACAGCCGACATAGTAAACTGGGAGGGAGTGTCCTTTCTTATTGTAAGGCGCTTTGAGTGTCACTGGCGCATAGGTGATATCCAGTGTTGCGCTTCGGGCTTTTCTTCCTCCTTTTTGTGCAATGTGGATGTGTTTGGTGCCTGCACTCATCAGCTCGCTTGCAAACGCATAGAGCTTATCCTCACCTTCTTCAATATGACGACTTTGCATCGAGCGTACGACGAATCGTTGCTGCTCGGTCAGTTTATACTGCAAGTATTCGTAGATGTCCGCTTCGCGGTCACACACCGATATCACGTTCGCCATTTGTCCTTGCAGCCGCTCTGCCATCGCTCGTGACGCTGACTCCCACTTGTAACTTTCTTTTTCTTCGTAAGAAGTCGTCGCGTGTTTTTCTCTTTTTCCAATCGTGTTGATATCACGACTCCAGCGAGACTGTTCAATTAATCCCACAACTTGCTTTGTGTCTGGCGCAAACAGTAATACGCTATGAGCTAACAAGCCTCGTTGTTTTGCTCCTCGTCCGACATGACCCAAATCATCTCGAATGGAGGAATG
>NZ_AUTI01000435.1:0-10878 GCF_000497995.1 Pseudoalteromonas sp. TB25 | reverse complement strand
AGGTGGGTTAAGTGCGCTACAAACTATGACTATAGCCAGTGCCTTACCCTTTGCGATTATTATGCTTATTGCCACCGCTGGGCTTTGGCGAGCACTCACCATTGAAGGCCATCGCGATACTAGTTTACAAGCACATGCGCTTAATGGCCGTAATATTAACTTATCTCATTGGAAGCGCCGTTTAGCCGCCATGGTTAATTACCCCAATAAAGAAAAAGTACACACCTTCATTAGTAGTGTGGTAGTACAAGCAATGCAAGCCGTTCAGGCTGAATTAAAAGCGCGACAATGGCATGCAGAGGTTGATTTTGATACCGACTTAGGCCGTGCTCATTTAACTGTGCTACGCCATGAGCATGTTGATTTTGTGTATGACATTCGTCTAACCGAACACCCTATGCCAAGCTTTGCCTATTCTGAGCTGAAACCTGAGATTGATAACATCGAAATGTATTACAAGGCTGATGTTTTCTTACGCCGTGGTGGGCAATCTTACGATGTGTATGGTTACAGTGAAGATGATATTGTGAAGGATATTCTTGATCAATTTGAGAATTACTTACACTTTTTAGGTAACAGCCCAGGTGAACTACCTTGGGATATGGCCGAACACGATGACATGTTAAATAGCGATAAACCTTAAATAAGCATCGTATTTAATACACAATTATTGCAATAAAAAAGGCACTGAAAAGTGCCTTTTTAGTTCGCTCAATTAATTTTTAACTACAGCGCGTTAAATACGTCGTCTGTTTTAGCTGCGCAAATAAAATCGTTTTTGTGTAGGCCTTTAATTGAATGGCTCCACCATGTAACCGTTACTTTGCCCCACTCGGTTAATAAACCTGGGTGATGGCCTTCGTCTTCTGCCATGTCGCCTACTTTGTTAGTAAACGCGATAGCCTGTTTGAAGTTTTTAAATTTATAAACACGCTCAAGCTGCATAATGCCGTCACGTACTTCTGGTACCCAATCTGGGATTTTAGTAATTAATTGTGCTAACTCTTCGTCAGATACTTTTGGCGCATCTACATGACAGGCTTCGCATTTTTGTGCACTTAATGAAGACATTCTAAATCCTTACTTTTAGCTTTTGTAGCATTAATGTTTAACTGGCTAATTTTTCTTTTGGTGGAAATTTTGGGTCGTGCAAACCAAGCTCTTTAGCTCGCTCAACCAAAGTCATAATATCCATTTGTGATATATCAAACAGATCATGAATCGAATTTATGGTGTAGTACTGTGGTTGCATAATATCAATACGGTACGGCGTACGCAGTACATCTAGAACATTCATTGGGCTGATTTCTGGCGTGTTTGAGTATACGTACTGAGTCTCCCCTGGGCTTGATAAAATACCACCGCCGTAAATACGCAGACCGTGTTCGGTTTGCATTAAACCAAATTCGACTGTAAACCAGTATATACGCGCAAGGTATACACGGTCTTTTTTCTGCGCTGCGTAACCTAATTGCCCGTACTTATGCGTAAACTCGGCAAAGTCAGGGTTAGTTAGCATGGCGCAATGGCCAAATATTTCATGAAAAATATCAGGCTCTTGTAGGTAGTCAAATTCTTCGCGGCTACGAATAAATGTAGCTACCGGAAACTGCTTGTTTGCCAGTAATCTAAAAAACTCATCAAAGTCGATAAGCGCAGGTACTGGTGCAACTTGCCAACCGGTTGTGGCTAGTAACACTTCGTTTAGTTCGCTTAACTGCGGAATGCGGTCGTGCGGCAGGTTAATCTTTTTTAACCCTTGCATGTACTCATCGCAGGCTTTGCCTTCAATGCATGCAAGTTGGCGCGCTACAAGCTCAGACCAAATTTTATTTTCTTCATCACTCCAATGTATAACACCATTTTCGTCTGGTGTTTTGGATGTGTATTTACTTGCTTTAGCCATAAGTACCTTCTTGGGTGTGAGCCCTAAATCGGTGTCAGTGTGATACTCAAACCTAATGAATATCGAATGGCCCCATACTATGCAAAAGTGAAGAAAAGTTTAATAGATAGGCTAACATCAGTATTTAGCGCGATCACTTACATTGTAAAGTTAAAATTACAGCTATGGCACACTAAAAATACAGGCCTTTAAACAAAGGCCTACACCTTGTTTTTAGTGTATATAATTAAATACACCTAACCAATTTTAGTAAAAGCTTGGTCTAAATCACTAATAATGTCGTTAACATCTTCAAGCCCAACCGAGAGTCTGATCAGCCCATCACTTATTCCAGCGGCAGCTCGCTCCTCTGGCGTATAAGGCGAGTGAGTCATAGATGCAGGATGCTGAATCAGTGTTTCAGCGTCGCCGAGGCTTACTGCAAGTGTACAAAGTTTCATACTATCAATAAATTGTGCGCCATCTTGTAGCGTGCCTTTTATTTCAAACGCAATAACACCACCAGCGGCTTTCATTTGATTACCAATAAACTTATAACCTGGGTGCGACTTAAGCCCCGGGTAATATACGGTGCTTACTTGTGGGTGAGCCTCTAGATATTGCGCTATTGTTTGTGCGCTTTGACAATGGCGCTCTATTCTAATAGCGAGTGTTTTTAGGCCTCGATTAATTAGCCATGCATCGTGTGGGCTTATGGTTGCACCAATATCTTTTAGTACGGTCATTTTAATGTGTGTTATGTGCTCAAACGATCCACATACAATACCGGCAACTACATCTCCGTGGCCGTTTAAGTACTTGGTCGCACTGTGCATTATAATGTCGATACCGTATTTTTTAGGCGATTGCAGTAGCGGCGTTAAAAAGGTGTTGTCGACCACACTAATTAAGTTGTGCTCTTTAGCAACTGCGCCAATAAGTGCCAAATCAATAACCGCCATAGTGGGGTTGATTGGCGTTTCTACAAATATCATTTTTGAATTAGGTTTGATGGCAGCGCGTAGTTCGTCCTCGTTGGTCATATCAACAAAAGTGACTTCGATTCCCCAGCGCGGCAACATATGCGAGAAAAACGCAAAGGTACAACCATATAAAGCACTTGAGGCAACAAGATGATCTCCTTGCGATAAAAAGCTCAGTACTGAGGCAGATACAGCCCCCATACCTGTTGCGGTTGCAGCTGCTGCTTCACAACTCTCTAGTTGAGCAACTTTTTGTTCAAGCTCTGTGGTTGTGGGGTTTCCTAAACGCGTATAAATATAGCCAGGTTCGTCGCCTGCAAAACGCGCAGCACCTTGTGCGGCATTTTCAAAATGAAAGGTCGAGGTTTGATACAAAGGAGAAGTAAGTGCGCCGTGCGGGTCGTTTGCTTTTTGTGGTCCGTGAATACACTGGGTGTTTATATGATGCTTGCTCATTGTAGGCTCATTTTTTTGATTATTATGTTTTTGCGATTCAACAATCAAAACGTATGCGCTTACAAACAGCAAGCATGCCGGATGCTCAGATGGCTATTTGTGTAAAAACCGTGCAGCGCACGTTTGTACACAAATATTGCCACCAGGGCGTGTTGACCTTTGCGGATTGAAATTTGTTCAATCCAAGGAAGATTAAATCGCGGCGCGAGGTTTGTAACCTAGTGGGCTCGGTAACTGCTCCTGCGTTACCCTACTGGCTTACATCCATGTAAGAATAAGTAAAACCGAGCAAAGCTTCCGCGTCCTGCTCACGCCCCTTACCTACATCCATGTAGGCAACAAAGAGTAAATAGCCCCTAGGAAGAACCCTTTGGGCAGCGCCTGTTTGGCATTAATGCTACGTTATCACCTATTTATGGGGAATAACCACACTACATAGGCTCTGCCTTGCCTAAATACCAAACAGACTGCTGCAAATTCAACCATCAAAGATAAACACGCCCTCGTATTTTACTGCGTTGACTCCGCCTTTTTACGGCTCATAATTTTACCTGCGATGCTTTGCACAGTGCCTTTTAGTAAGCTGCGTTTGTTTTCAAGCCGTGGTAATGGGCGACTAAGCTCCATTGCTTTGTAACCAATACGCGCTGTAAAAATACCGGCGCTGACCCCTTGCGCAGCTCGTCCCGAAAGCTTACCTAAAAGCTCAGCACTTAGTGCAGTTGCAGCAAGGTCAGATACAAGCTCTGCACTGCCAACAAACATTACTTGTTTTATCAACATGCGGTATAACTTTATACGGCTCGCGTAGCCAAAACCAATGCCGTAAATTTTACCAATTTGTTCAATTAACTTAGTACCACGCCAAAGCACAGCCATCATATCCACCAGCGCAAGCGGGCTTAGGGCAACTAGCAGTGCAGATTCAGTCGCAAAACGATTTATAAGCTTTTTAGCTTTGGTGTCTTGGGTTATTAATAAACTGTTGGCGTACAGCGTCATTATTTCTTTGTCGCTGTGATGCATCGCTACTTGGTTTTTAAAGGTTTCAAAGTTATCAAGCTCCTGATGTTTATTAAGCTTTTCGAGCCAAGGTAATGCACCGCCTACTTGCTCGCTGTTTAAAAGCCTGTCGGCTTCAACTCGGTGCAGTTGGTTCCGCTTTAAACTGCGCAGCATTCGGTACTCTCGCCACAATAAGCGCCCAATTAGCAGCACGCCACTTACAACCGCAGTTAAATAAACACTGCCTAAAATAATTGACTGCTCGAAAGCAAATAATAACGAGTACGCAAACTCTAAAAGCACCAGTACTATAAAACTAATAGCAAAAACACCTTTAAGCGTTTGCCACTTTGACTTTTTGTACACAGGTTCCAGATCTATTTCTGGCTCTAGTGCTTCATCTTCAAGTTCTTCGTAATCACTTTGTCCGTGCTGAATAATTTTTGCAGGTGCTAAAACGGGTTCGTTTTGCTCAATGCTTTGCGTATCTATACGACGCCCTGCTTGAAATGTTTGGTTTGACTCACTCATGTTAATTTGTCTCCTAGCAGGTACTGCATGACATGATCTAATCGAATATGTTTTAGTTGTTTATCGGGGCTCGGCATTGGAGAGAACGATAAAAACTCAAATCCCTGTGCTGGCCACTCATTTTTATTAAGCATCCGCGAGGGTGGTTGNGGCGGTAGATACGTAAGCCAATCAGGCTCGTGTAATGGTTTACCGTAAATGCAGTCAAGCGTTTGGCCTTTGTCGGTAATTTGGCGCGGTTGCGTTGCTGTAATTGACGACATGGCCATGGTTTCTATTTTTACACCATCAAACTTTAAATGATTACTTTGCTCATGCACGAGCGAATCAAGTAGCAGTGCTAAATCTTTATGGTGCTTAGCACTTATGTGATCTGATTTATTAGCTGCAAATAATATTTTGTCTATGTTGGGCTTAAATAAACGTTTAAAAAAGCCCGACTCGCCATAGTTAAAATGTGCGAGTAATTGGTTTATTACACTGCTTTGCTCTTGGAGTGTTTCGTGCCCTTCGTTTAATGCACTAAGTACATCTACAAGTACAATTTGGCGATCAAAGTGCCTAAAATGCTCATTATAAAATGGTTTTACAACTTCTTTTATATAGGCGTTAAAACGCTTAATTAAATGCGCTAAATTAGAACCCGCAACGACATCGTCACTGTTTATTTCACCCGATACCGGAAAAAACAATAACAATGGCGCGCCTTGTAGGTCGCCAGGCATTAGCATGCGCCCAGGTTGTAACATGGCAAGTTTGGTGTCTTTTTTAAGCCCGACTAACATGCTTTGATAAAGCTGAGCAATATGGGCAAGTGCGTTTTCATCAACGGGGGCGTTTAAGTCAAGTTGATCAACGGCCACTAAAAAGTCACTTGATGTGTTTACGCGCGAAGGCTGAGTTAATAACGGATATTGCTGCTCGCACCATTGAGAATAGCTTTGCTCAAGCATAGGTAAATCAAGGAGCCATTCACCCGGGTAGTCAATAATATCTAAATAAAGCGTTGATTGCGGCGAAAAGTGCCCACGCAGCCCTGCATTACTTTGATACTTTATTGCCAAGCGCAGCGTATTAATACGCTCGGTAGATGCAGGCCATGTAGGCATCCCATCGCTGGGTAATAAAGTATTGAGTGCTCGAGGGTAATTAAACGTAGGGACTTTTAACGCCTCTTGCGGCACAACTTTAGTGGCCACATGGCGGTGCTCGCGCATTACATCAAAAAAAGGTAAGTTTTTATCGTCCGCTTGGGTTGTTAAGTGTTTAACAAGCGCGGTAATAAAGGCAGTTTTACCACTACCACTTAGGCCAGTTACGGCAAGCTTTACGTGTTGGTCTAAACTGCGATGAAGGGCTTTTTGTGCTTTGCCTTTAATGCTTTTAAAGGTCTTTTTTGCAAATGATTGGCTCATAAAGTGTCTTGCACCTAATTTGCCGTAATTTATCACGCTGCAAATAAGGTGCTATTAAATCCTTTAAAGTTTGTTAATTTCACGGCTCACCGTAAACTCGCTTGAAGTTACATGGCGCTCCATATCTTGAAGGCGAGTATCTACACGCGTTAAACGCTCTTTTAAATCTTGCAATGCGCGGCGCGGCGGCTCGCCTTTTTGCCATACTTTAAATTTTACTTCTAGCGGATCATCAGTTTTAGTTGAGCTTTTTGTTTGCGCTGTTGCGGGCTCTTTTTTATCTAAAATGAACCAGGCTGCAATATACGCTACCACAAATAATGGGCCACCCGTTAGCAGTACCGCACTAACAAATATAATGCGAACTAACCATAACTCCATATTAAAGTAGTCACTTAATCCCGCACATACACCGGCTATTTTACCGCGTTGTGGGTCTCTTAATAATTCGCGTTTGGCACTCATACTTTGCGTCTCCATTGTGGTGACTCTTGATCAAGCAATGCTTCAAGTGTTTCTAATCGATCAGCCATTTTTTCAGCTTTGTGTGCAAGCTCAAGTAATTGGCGATGTTCGTGCTCACTTAAACCTTGGCTTACTTGTTTCTTGCTACGGTAGTGCAAAATTAGCCACAGCGGAGCAACAAAAATCATAAACAAGATAAATGGTGCAACTAATATCTCTGGATCAAACATAATCCTCTCCTGACAATCCGTTTTGATGTTTTTAAGCTGGGGCACAAGGGCCCCATATATTTTTATATGTAATTATTTATCAGCTAACTTCTTTTTAAGTTCGGCTAGCTCATCATCTATCTTTTCATTTTTTTGTAGATTAGCAATTTCATCCGCTAACGTCTTTTTACCTAAATCGTACGACTCAATTTGAGATTCTAGTCCATCAATTTTGGTTTCGTAACGTTCAAAGCGGTTAAGTGCTTCTTCTACTTTTGAGCTATCAAGTGTCTTTTTCACTTCAAGGCGCGACTCAGCCGAACGTTGGCGAAGTATAATCGCTTTTTGACGAGATTTAGCATCTGCTAGCTTTTCTTGTAGCGTCGT
The DNA here is from genome assembly GCF_000497995.1 of Pseudoalteromonas sp. TB25. NCBI lineage: Bacteria > Pseudomonadati > Pseudomonadota > Gammaproteobacteria > Alteromonadales > Pseudoalteromonadaceae > Pseudoalteromonas > Pseudoalteromonas sp. TB25. Next base: position 3,542 of record NZ_AUTI01000435.1, on the reverse strand, counting down.
TACTTCTTGCTGTAATTTCTCAATATGAGACTCTACATGTTCAAGCTCACTCGCTACTGAAGCAACTGCATCTGCCGACTTTTGCTTTTCAAGTAAGGCTGAACGCGCTAAATCGTCGCGGTCTTTACTTAAAGCCAGTTCGGCTTTATCTTGCCAATCACTTACCTGCGCTTTAAGTGTATCTAAGCGGCGTACAATTTCTTTTTTCTCAGCCAATGTTTTAGCTGATGTAGAACGTACTTCAACAAGCGTATCTTCCATTTCTTGAATAATCAGACGAACCATTTTTTCTGGGTCTTCTGCTTTATCTAAAATGGCGTTGATATTAGAATTAACAATATCTGCAAAACGTGAAAAAATTCCCATAACATTTACCTCTGTAATTAAAACTTAGTTAGTCTGCTATAACTAGTATCAATATGCTTGCCAACTTTTTAAAAGTTAAAATACACTTTATTTTCATTACGTTAAACTAAATATACAAATTTCTTTAGTTATCCCTAATTATGAAATACACTAACTGTTAGTAAAAATGACCAAGAGTTAGGAAATATGAGCCAATATCGCCAACAGGATAATTTACTCGGCCAATCAGATAGCTTTCTGTCTGTATTAGATCAGGTATCGCAACTGGCTAATTTAGATAAACCGGTACTTATTATTGGTGAACGCGGCACAGGTAAAGAGCTAATAGCAGCACGCTTACACTTTTTATCAAAACGCTGGGATCAAAACTACGTAAAGCTTAACTGTGCAGCGCTTAACGAAAACCTACTCGAAAGTGAGTTATTTGGCCACGAAAGCGGTGCTTTTACGGGGGCAAGTAAACGTCACGAAGGTCGTTTTGAACGCGCTAACAGCGGCACACTGTTTTTAGATGAATTAGCTAATACCTCAGCTATGGTACAAGAAAAACTGCTGCGCGTTATAGAATACGGTGAGTTTGAACGTGTTGGAGGCAAACAAACTGTAAAAGTAGATACCCGCTTAGTGTGTGCGACAAACGAAGATCTTCCTTATTTGGCCGAGCAAGGTGAATTTAGAAGTGATTTACTCGATCGCCTTGCCTTTGATGTAATTACCCTACCACCACTGCGCGAACGCCAAGACGATATTATGCTTCTTGCTGAGCAGTTTGCGATGAACATGGCGCGCGATTTAGAGTGGGAACTGTTTAGCGGCTTTACCCGAAGCGCAACAGAAACACTGCTTAGTTATGATTGGCCTGGTAATATTCGTGAACTTAAAAATGTGGTTGAACGCAGTTTGTATCGCCACGGTAGTGAACATATTCCCGTTCACCAGATTATTTTAGACCCATTCGATAGCCCATTTAGACCAAAAGCGCGTATTAAAGCACCTGTAGCGGCTCAAACGGTTAATGCAGAGCCTATTGTTGTTACGCCGCCGGTTACTCAAGCAAGCAATGATTCAGCCGTTGATATTCAATTTCCGTGCAGCTTAAAAGAGCATTCAAACGACTTTGAAATAAATATGATTAATAAAGCACTCGAACATAGCCAATTTAATCAAAAGAAAACTGCAGAAGTACTTGGTTTAACGTATCATCAATTACGTGGTTATCTTAAAAAATACAACTTGTTGGATCAACAATAGTCAGAGGTTATGCGGGTGCATAAATTATTACTTGTTTTGCTTACCACCACTTTAGTTGGTTGCCTTGATAGCAAAGAAGAAATCATAGAAGAAAAAAACCAAGGCTTAGTTTATTGCGCTGAAGCTAACCCTGTGTCGTTTAATCCGCAAGTCACGACCACCGGTTCAACTATTGATATAATTGCTAACCAATTATACGACCGCTTAATTAGCATTGACCCTGTTACGGCAGAGTTTCAAAGTGAGCTGGCGACCGATTGGAAAATTAGCAAAGATGGTAAATCGGTTACCTTTACCCTGCGTAAAGATGTAAAGTTTCATACAACTTCTTATTTTACCCCATCGCGGGACTTTAACGCCGACGACGTTATATTCACCTTTAGCCGATTATTCGATGTATATAATCCATATCACTTTGTGGGCGATGCCGATTACCCGTATTTTCAAAGTGTAGGAATTGATCAACTTATTCGCAAAATTGTGCGCGTGTCTGACTACCAAGTCCGTTTTGAATTGTTTAATCCTGAAAGTAGTTTTTTAGCTAATATGGCTACCGACTTTGCCGTGGTGCTTTCAGAAGAATACGCCATGAAACTTAAGAAAAATAATCAAAAGAACTTATTTGATCAGTACCCTATTGGCACCGGCCCGTATATTTATAAAGAATACCGCCGAGATCATCTTGTGCGCTTTTACCGTAACCCACTTTATTGGAAGCATGACGTTGCACTTGAGCAATTGGTTTACGATATAACCCCTAACGGCACTACGCGCATAGCAAAAATGCTGACTAAAGAGTGCGATGTAACGGCTCATCCAAGTAGTGCGCAATTGAGCATTTTAGCGCAACGTGATGATATAAACGTCGAAAAAGAAACAAACTTAAACATAGGTTATTGGGCATTTAATACAGAGCGTGCTCCGTTTGACGACTTACGCGTACGCCAAGCGCTTGCGCACGCAATAGATGTAGATAAAATAATGCAGGCGGTTTATTACGGTAACGGTACTCGCGCACAATCTATTTTGCCGCCAACCTCTTGGGCATTTGAGCCACAAGAAGATATACCTACGTTTGATCCAGAACTTGCTAAAAAATTACTTATTGAAGCAGGGTTGCCTAATGGCTTTGATATGACGATATGGGCTATGCCTGTGAGTCGTATTTATAATCCCAACGCACGTAAAATGGCTGAGCTTATGCAAAGTGATTTACGCAAAGTAGGCGTTAACGTCAGTATTGTAGAATATGAGTGGAATACGTTTATTCAACGTATTGGCGAGCATAGGCACGACAGTGTATTACTTGGTTGGGCCGCAGATACACCCGACCCTGATAACTTTTTTAGCCCGCTGCTGAGTTGCACCGCTACTTTTAGTGGCAAAAACCCTGCAAACTGGTGTAATCCCCAATTTGATTTATTGCTTACTAAAGCACTAGACACCACTGATTTAAACAAACGTAAAAAATACTACGAAGATGCACAAAGCTTAATTATTAAAGAGTTGCCGTTATTACCAATTGCTCATGGCTTGCGCTTTCAAGCAAGTAGCGCTGATGTGGAAGGCATAACACTTGGCCCGTTTGGTGCTATTTCGCTTGCTAATGCGAGGAAAAAATAATGATCTTAGATTATATTTTACGTCGCCTTGGTTTGTTCTTTTTTATGATACTAATGCTCAGCGTATTTACGTTTTCACTGGCGTATTTATTTCCCGGTGATCCGCTAAGTAATTTAAGTGGCATACCAAGTGGTAACTTTGCACAGCATAGTGAGCTTGAGGATAAATATTTATACAACAGCAATTACTTTATGCAATACATTGCCTTTTTAGGGAGAATATTTCAAGGCGATTGGGGGCTTTCATTTGCCTCTGGTAACAGCGTGTTTAGCCATATTATTGACTTACTACCGGCTACTTTA
>NZ_AUTI01000434.1:0-2448 GCF_000497995.1 Pseudoalteromonas sp. TB25 | reverse complement strand
TACTGAGTTCGGCATGGAATCAGGTGGGTCCAAAACGCTATTGTCACCAAGCAAATTTGGGCGTTAATTCGTATCTCTACGCACTAACTGAATTTGGAAAATATCTGATAATATTTTTTAAGTCTTTCTTAAGTAATATCTACTTTAGTTATATTAACTTCTGTCTAAACTGTCGCATAAAACGCGTTTGGCGTTGTATGGTTAAGCCTCACGGGTAATTAGTACAAGTTAGCTTAATGGCTCACACCACTTCCACATCTTGCCTATCAACGTTGTAGTCTTCAACGGCCCTTCAGAGACTTTAAAAGTCTAGTGAGAACTCATCTCGAGGCCTGCTTCGCGCTTAGATGCTTTCAGCGCTTATCAGTTCCGAACGTAGCTACCGGGCAATGCCATTGGCATGACAACCCGAACACCAGCGGTTCGTTCACTCCGGTCCTCTCGTACTAGGAGCAACCCCTCTCAATTCTCAAACGCCCACGGCAGATAGGGACCGAACTGTCTCACGACGTTCTAAACCCAGCTCGCGTACCACTTTAAATGGCGAACAGCCATACCCTTGGGACCGACTTCAGCCCCAGGATGTGATGAGCCGACATCGAGGTGCCAAACACCGCCGTCGATATGAACTCTTGGGCGGTATCAGCCTGTTATCCCCGGAGTACCTTTTATCCGTTGAGCGATGGCCCTTCCATTCAGAACCACCGGATCACTATGACCTACTTTCGTACCTGCTCGACGTGTCTGTCTCGCAGTTAAGCTGGCTTCTACCATTACACTAACCGTACGATGTCCGACCGTACTTAGCCAACCTTCGTGCTCCTCCGTTACTCTTTAGGAGGAGACCGCCCCAGTCAAACTACCCACCAGGCACTGTCCGTAACCCCGATTCAGGGGCCAACGTTAGAACATCAAAACTACAAGGGTGGTATTTCAAGGACGACTCCACAACAACTAGCGTCGCTGCTTCAAAGTCTCCCACCTATCCTACACATGTAGGTTCAATGTTCAGTGCCAAGCTGTAGTAAAGGTTCACGGGGTCTTTCCGTCTAGCCGCGGGTACACAGCATCTTCACTGCGATTTCAATTTCACTGAGTCTCGGGTGGAGACAGCGTGGCCATGGTTACACCATTCGTGCAGGTCGGAACTTACCCGACAAGGAATTTCGCTACCTTAGGACCGTTATAGTTACGGCCGCCGTTTACCGGGGCTTCGATCAAGAGCTTCTCCCTAAGGATAACCCCATCAATTAACCTTCCGGCACCGGGCAGGTGTCACACCGTATACGTCATCTTGCGATTTTGCACAGTGCTGTGTTTTTAATAAACAGTCCCAGCCACCTGGTCACTGCGGCTCCCGTCCGCTTAGAGAGCAAGTCTCATCACAGATAGGAGCGTACCTTCTCCCGAAGTTACGGTACGATTTTGCCTAGTTCCTTCACCCGAGTTCTCTCAAGCGCCTTAGTATTCTCTACCTGACCACCTGTGTCGGTTTGGGGTACGATTCCATATAATCTGAAGCTTAGAGGCTTTTCCTGGAAGTATGGCATCAACAACTTCATCACCTTAGTGACTCGTCTCGTGTCTCAGTCTTAATAGCAACCCGGATTTACCTAAGTCGCCAACCTACTCACTTTCACATGGACTACCAACGCCATGCTTGTTTAGCCTGCTCCGTCCCCCCATCGCAATTATATCGAGTACAGAAATATTAATCTGTTTCCCATCGACTACGCCTTTCGGCCTCGCCTTAGGGGTCGACTTACCCTACCCTGATTAACATGGGATAGGAACCCTTGGTCTTCCGGCGTGGGAGTTTTTCACTCCCATTATCGTTACTCATGTCAGCATTCGCACTTCTGATACGTCCAGCATACCTCCCGGTACACCTTCAACCGCTTACAGAACGCTCCCCTACCACTCAGAATAAATTCTGAATCCGCAGCTTCGGTGCATAGTTTAGCCCCGTTACATCTTCCGCGCAGACCGACTCGACCAGTGAGCTATTACGCTTTCTTTAAAGGATGGCTGCTTCTAAGCCAACCTCCTGGCTGTCTGGGCCTTTCCACATCGTTTCCCACTTAACTATGACTTTGGGACCTTAGCTGGCGGTCTGGGTTGTTTCCCTCTTCACGACGGACGTTAGCACCCGCCGTGTGTCTCCCGGATATTACTTTACGGTATTCGGAGTTTGCAAAGGGTTGGTAAGTCGGGATGACCCCCTAGCCTTAACAGTGCTCTACCCCCGTAAGTATTCGTCCGAGGCTCTACCTAAATAGATTTCGGGGAGAACCAGCTATCTCCCGGTTTGATTAGCCTTTCACTCCTAGCCACAGGTCATCCCCTAACTTTTCAACGTTAGTGGGTTCGGTCCTCCAGTTGATGTTACTCAACCTTCAACCTGCCCATGGCTAGATCACCGGGTTTCGGGTCTATACCTTGCAACTA
>NZ_AUTI01000433.1:0-2467 GCF_000497995.1 Pseudoalteromonas sp. TB25 | reverse complement strand
GCTGTTTCGTTTCACTACTGAGTTCGGCATGGAGTCAGGTGGGTCCAAAACGCTATTGTCACCAAGCAAATTTGGGCGTTAATACGTATTTCTACGCACTAACTGAATTTGGAAAATATCTGATAATATTTTTTAAGCTTTTCTAAGTAATTTCTACTTTAGTTATATTAACTTCTTCGCTTGTTTCACTATCACATAAAACGCGTTTGGCGTTGTATGGTTAAGCCTCACGGGTAATTAGTACAAGTTAGCTTAATGGCTCACACCACTTCCACATCTTGCCTATCAACGTTGTAGTCTTCAACGGCCCTTCAGAGACTTTAAAAGTCTAGTGAGAACTCATCTCGAGGCCTGCTTCGCGCTTAGATGCTTTCAGCGCTTATCAGTTCCGAACGTAGCTACCGGGCAATGCCATTGGCATGACAACCCGAACACCAGCGGTTCGTTCACTCCGGTCCTCTCGTACTAGGAGCAACCCCTCTCAATTCTCAAACGCCCACGGCAGATAGGGACCGAACTGTCTCACGACGTTCTAAACCCAGCTCGCGTACCACTTTAAATGGCGAACAGCCATACCCTTGGGACCGACTTCAGCCCCAGGATGTGATGAGCCGACATCGAGGTGCCAAACACCGCCGTCGATATGAACTCTTGGGCGGTATCAGCCTGTTATCCCCGGAGTACCTTTTATCCGTTGAGCGATGGCCCTTCCATTCAGAACCACCGGATCACTATGACCTACTTTCGTACCTGCTCGACGTGTCTGTCTCGCAGTTAAGCTGGCTTCTACCATTACACTAACCGTACGATGTCCGACCGTACTTAGCCAACCTTCGTGCTCCTCCGTTACTCTTTAGGAGGAGACCGCCCCAGTCAAACTACCCACCAGGCACTGTCCGTAACCCCGATTCAGGGGCCAACGTTAGAACATCAAAACTACAAGGGTGGTATTTCAAGGACGACTCCACAACAACTAGCGTCGCTGCTTCAAAGTCTCCCACCTATCCTACACATGTAGGTTCAATGTTCAGTGCCAAGCTGTAGTAAAGGTTCACGGGGTCTTTCCGTCTAGCCGCGGGTACACAGCATCTTCACTGCGATTTCAATTTCACTGAGTCTCGGGTGGAGACAGCGTGGCCATGGTTACACCATTCGTGCAGGTCGGAACTTACCCGACAAGGAATTTCGCTACCTTAGGACCGTTATAGTTACGGCCGCCGTTTACCGGGGCTTCGATCAAGAGCTTCTCCCTAAGGATAACCCCATCAATTAACCTTCCGGCACCGGGCAGGTGTCACACCGTATACGTCATCTTGCGATTTTGCACAGTGCTGTGTTTTTAATAAACAGTCCCAGCCACCTGGTCACTGCGGCTCCCGTCCGCTTAGAGAGCAAGTCTCATCACAGATAGGAGCGTACCTTCTCCCGAAGTTACGGTACGATTTTGCCTAGTTCCTTCACCCGAGTTCTCTCAAGCGCCTTAGTATTCTCTACCTGACCACCTGTGTCGGTTTGGGGTACGATTCCATATAATCTGAAGCTTAGAGGCTTTTCCTGGAAGTATGGCATCAACAACTTCATCACCTTAGTGACTCGTCTCGTGTCTCAGTCTTAATAGCAACCCGGATTTACCTAAGTCGCCAACCTACTCACTTTCACATGGACTACCAACGCCATGCTTGTTTAGCCTGCTCCGTCCCCCCATCGCAATTATATCGAGTACAGAAATATTAATCTGTTTCCCATCGACTACGCCTTTCGGCCTCGCCTTAGGGGTCGACTTACCCTACCCTGATTAACATGGGATAGGAACCCTTGGTCTTCCGGCGTGGGAGTTTTTCACTCCCATTATCGTTACTCATGTCAGCATTCGCACTTCTGATACGTCCAGCATACCTCCCGGTACACCTTCAACCGCTTACAGAACGCTCCCCTACCACTCAGAATAAATTCTGAATCCGCAGCTTCGGTGCATAGTTTAGCCCCGTTACATCTTCCGCGCAGACCGACTCGACCAGTGAGCTATTACGCTTTCTTTAAAGGATGGCTGCTTCTAAGCCAACCTCCTGGCTGTCTGGGCCTTTCCACATCGTTTCCCACTTAACTATGACTTTGGGACCTTAGCTGGCGGTCTGGGTTGTTTCCCTCTTCACGACGGACGTTAGCACCCGCCGTGTGTCTCCCGGATATTACTTTACGGTATTCGGAGTTTGCAAAGGGTTGGTAAGTCGGGATGACCCCCTAGCCTTAACAGTGCTCTACCCCCGTAAGTATTCGTCCGAGGCTCTACCTAAATAGATTTCGGGGAGAACCAGCTATCTCCCGGTTTGATTAGCCTTTCACTCCTAGCCACAGGTCATCCCCTAACTTTTCAACGTTAGTGGGTTCGGTCCTCCAGTTGATGTTACTCAACCTTCAACCTGCCCATGGCTAGATCACCGGGTTTCGGGTCTATACCTTGCAACTA
>NZ_AUTI01000432.1:0-11398 GCF_000497995.1 Pseudoalteromonas sp. TB25 | reverse complement strand
GAGCCAGCCATTCCGTTAAAGAACACAGACGGATTCTCTTGTATTTCTACTAAACTAAAGCGTGCTTCAAAACGTTCTGATTTATTAGTTACAAAGCGCGGCCAATGTTCAGTACCAGGGATCAACTCTTTTAACGTTGATAACATTTGGCAACCGTTACATACACCTAAGCTAAAGGTATCTTCACGGTGGAAGAAGTTTTGGAACTGATCGCGTGCCATGTCGTTAAACAAAATAGACTTAGCCCAACCTTCACCCGCACCAAGTACGTCACCGTATGAGAAACCACCACAGGCCACTAAACCTTTAAATTGCTCTAGTGTTAAACGACCTTCTAAAATGTCGCTCATGTGTACATCAACGGCTGCAAAACCTGCGCGATTAAATGCTNCCGCCATTTCTAAATGAGAGTTAACACCCTGCTCACGTAAAATAGCCATTTGCGGTTTAGCACCGGTTGCAATGTATGGCGCTGCTATATCTTCGTTTAAATCAAAGTTAAGTTTTACGTTTAAACCTGGATCTTTTGCATCAAATTTAGCATCAAACTCTTGCTTAGCACACTCAGGGTTATCACGGCGCGCTTGCATTTGATACGTTGTTTCAGCCCAAATAGTACGAAGCTCAGTACGCGTATGATTAAGTACCGTATTTTCGCCACGGTTAAATATAATCGTATCATCACTGTTAAGCGTGCCAATGTTGTGACTAATGGCTGCTATACCATGTTGTTCAAACACCACATTTACTGCATCTAAATCAGCATTAGCAACTTGAATTACCGCACCTAGCTCTTCGTTATAAAGCGCTTCAATGTCTGAACCTGTTAAAGCTGCTAAATCAACAGTTACACCGGTATGACCCGTAAACGCCATTTCAGCTACTGTGGTAAATAAACCACCATCTGAGCGGTCATGATAAGCAAGTAACTTACTATCAGCCACAAGTGCTTGCATTGCGTTATAGAAGCCTTTTAATAACTCAGGGCTATCAACATCAGGGGTTACATCACCTAATTGCTTATAAACTTGTGCAAGGCTTGATGCGCCCATGCGGTTTTTACCCGCACCTAAATCAACTAATATAAGCGATGTATCGCCTTTATCTGTGCGCAGTTGTGGCGTTACTGTTTTACGTACGTCGTCAACACGACCAAACGCAGTTATAACCAGTGAAAGCGGCGATGTTACTGACTTCTCTTGTGAGTCACCTTCATCTTTCCATGTCGTTTTCATCGACATAGAATCTTTACCTACAGGAATCGTTAAACCAAGCGCAGGACAAAGCTCTTCGCCTACGGCTTTAACAGCTTCATATAAACCAGCATCTTCACCTGGGTGACCCGCTGCTGCCATCCAGTTTGCCGATAACTTAATGTTTTCAAGGCTACCAATATTTGCACAGGCAATATTAGTTAACGACTCTGCCACAGCTAAACGAGCAGATGCACCGTAATTAAGTAATGCAGCCGGAGTACGCTCACCGAGTGACATAGCTTCACCGTGGTAAGTATCATACGTTGCCGCAGTTACAGCACAGTTAGCAACAGGTACTTGCCAAGGACCAACCATTTGGTCGCGCGCTACTAAACCCGTAACTGAGCGATCGCCGATTGTTATTAAGAATGTTTTTTCTGCAATGGTTGGTAAACGCATTAATCGCTGCGCTGCATCTGCTGCATTTATTGATGTGATATCAAGCGCTTTGCCAACAACTTGCTTTGACGTTACATCGCGGTGCATTTTAGGTGCTTTACCTAATAATACGTCCAGCGGCAAATCAACAGGGTTATTTTCAAAGTGGCTGTCTGACACAGTTAAGTGAGGTTCAGCTGTTGCTTCACCAATAACAGCGTACTGGGCACGTTCGCGCTTACAAATTGCTTCAAAGCGGTCAAAGTCCTCTACGCCAACAGCGAGTACATAACGCTCTTGTGATTCATTACACCAAATTTCGTGTGGTGCCATGCCTGGCTCATCGTTAGGGATGCTACGTAATTGGAACTTACCACCACGTCCGCCATCATTAACAAGCTCAGGAAACGCGTTAGATAAACCGCCGGCACCTACATCATGGATAAACGCGATTGGGTTTTCATCACCTAGCTGCCAACATTTATCGATAACTTCTTGGCAACGACGTTCCATTTCTGGGTTTTCGCGCTGTACTGAAGCAAAGTCTAAATCTTCGTTTGACTGACCTGAGGCCATACTTGATGCAGCACCACCGCCTAAACCAATGTTCATTGCAGGCCCGCCTAGCGCAATTAATTTAGCGCCTACAGGAATATCACCTTTTTGAACATGATCAGAGCGAATATTACCTAAACCACCGGCAAGCATAATTGGTTTATGGTAACCACGTACTTCTTCACCGTTATGGCTTGTTACTTTTTCTTCGTAAGTACGGAAGTAGCCTAATAAGTTAGGACGACCAAACTCATTATTAAATGCAGCGCCACCTAGTGGACCTTCTGTCATTATATCAAGTGCGTTTACAATACGACCCGGCTTACCAAAATCGCTTTCCCACGGTTGCTCGTAACCTGGAATACGTAAATTTGATACAGTAAAGCCAACTAACCCTGCTTTTGGCTTAGAGCCACGACCAGTTGCGCCTTCATCGCGAATCTCACCACCAGAACCTGTAGCAGCACCTGAGAATGGCGCAATAGCTGTTGGGTGGTTATGAGTTTCAACTTTCATTAGTATTTCAATGTCTTCTTGATGATACGCATATTCACCTTGCGCATTTGGGAAGAAGCGACCCGCTTTTGAGCCTTTCATTACTGCCGCGTTATCTTTATACGCCGACAATACATTTTCAGGATTTAGCTCAAACGTATTTTTAATCATTTTAAACAGCGATTTTGGCTGCTCTTTACCATCGATTGTCCAGTCAGCATTAAATATTTTATGGCGACAATGCTCTGAGTTCGCTTGTGCAAACATAAACAATTCGATGTCGTTAGGGTTACGTCCTAACTTTGTAAAATTTTCTACTAAGTAGTCTATTTCGTCATCAGCAAGCGCAAAGCCTTGCTCAACATTGGCTGTTGCTAGTGCTTCGCGTCCACCACCTAAAATATCGACAGACGACATTTGGCGTGGGGCATCACTGCGAAACAGCTGAGCCGCATCTTCAAGTTCATTGTGTGTGGCTTCAGTCATGCGGTCGTGCAATAACGCAGTTACTTGTGCAAGTTGTTCTGCGTTTAAATCACCTTCAACATAATAAGCAATACCGCGTTCAACACGGTGAACCTGCTTTAAACCACAGTTGTGGGCGATGTCGGTAGCTTTAGATGCCCAAGGTGAAATGGTACCTGGGCGAGGTGTAACAAGTACAAGTTTGCCAGCTGGGGTATGCTCAGCAATAGTTGGACCGTAAGTTAATAGTTTTTCAAGCTTGGTTTGCTCAGAGCTACTCAACGGCGATGTTAAATCGGCAAAGTGAGTATACTCGGCGTATACGTTAGTGACTGGAAGTTGCGATTGTTGGCAACGCGCTAAAATTTTATTAACTCTGAACTCTGAAAGTGCTGGTGCACCACGAAGGATCAACATAGGTAATTTCATCCGGGGTTAGGGATTGAACGATATTTTAGGCACGCATTATAGTCCAATTAGCATTCAGATTTAACTCAAAATTACGCTTTTCATAAAATTAACTTTTTAGCTTTATTTATAGCCTCTTTTGGTTAATAAAATAAAAGGTAAAGTGACGCGATGGCTTAGTTTTGCTATAACGGTGGCTGGCGAGCTTAAGGGGCACTCAATGTTCAAAGAAAAACTAATAATAATCATTACTTTAGTTATGCTGTTATGTGCATGTGATATGCAAGAGCAGCCAACTCAACTCGCCCAAATAAAAGAACAAAACAAAATACGTGTGGGTACACTTGCAAGTGCTAGTAATTATTATCAAGCCGTTCAAGGTGAACAAGGCTTTGAATATGAGCTATCTCAAGCATTTGCTGAATATCTAGGTGTAGAGCTTGAAATAGTGCCATTTTTTAACTTATCCGATATGTTTGAACGCCTTGAAAGCGGTGATTTAGATTTAATTGCCTCAGGACTTACCTATAATAAAACCCGTGCAGAGCAATACCGTTATGGACCAACTTACAGAACAATCAGCCAAAAATTAGTTTATAAGCAAGGACGTGTTCGTCCTCGAGAGTTTGCCGACTTAGATGGCAACTTTACTGTTATCGCTAAAAGTAGTCATTCGCTTACTCTGCAAAAAATGAAAAAAAACAATCCAGATCTTACTTGGATAGAAAGCGAAGAGTTTGATGAAGAAGAACTACTTCAAGCAGTTATTGATGGCGAGATTGATTACACACTCGCTGATACACATACGCTATCGTTATTTCGCCGTTATCATCCAAATTTAAGTATCGGTTTTTCTGTTAGTCATAACGACCCGATTGCATGGATACTTAATAAATCAAAAGATGATTCTTTATATTCCTTATTAGTGCCATTTTTTGGCGATATAAAACAGAGTAATCAGCTCTACGTACTTGAAGAAAAATACTTTGGCCACGTACGCCAATTTAACTATGTAAATACCCTTGCTTATATCGAAGCTATCAAAGAAACCTTACCAACATACCAACCATGGTTTGAACAATATGCTGGTAGCCTTGATTGGCGTTTATTAGCGGCACTTAGCTATCAAGAATCTATGTGGAATCCTCGTGCTAAATCGCCAACAGGCGTTCGCGGTATTATGATGCTAACCCGCAGTACAGCAAAACAAGTAGGTGTTACCAACCGCTTAGAGCCAGAGCAAAATATTCGCGGTGGTGGTAAGTATTTAAGTAAACTGATTAAGCGTATACCTGATAGAATTCCTCAACCTGATAGAACATGGCTTGCACTAGCGGCTTACAATGTAGGTTGGGGGCACGTTAACGACGCGCGTATAATTACCGAGCAGCAAGGCGCAAGCCCTGATAAATGGGCTGATGTAAAAAAACGCTTACCGCTGTTAATTAAAAAGCGCTATTACCGTAAAACTCGCTATGGTTATGCGCGTGGCGATGTAGCGGTTAAATATGTTGATAATATTCGTCGCTATTACGATGCACTTGTTTGGCTAGATGAGAATAATGCTATTGCTGTAGAGTCTGAGCCAGAACCAATCACAGAGCAGAGCACTGATACCGAGCCAAACTTAAATGAAGAAAGTGACGATAAAAGTAACAAAGATGAAGCGCAAACAGAAAAAAAACAGCCTATAATTGAGCCCGAACTACCAAGTGAAAACAATAACTAAGATTTATATAGGTATCAGTTTTTTGAGCAAACCAGTAAGCAAAATTTAAGTAAATTAAATATCTGTTTACTTGTCATCAAATGATCACTAATGTGTATTACTTGTATATTATTATTTTATAAGATATACCCTGCGCCTTTCTCACTCTTGCATTAGGAGAAAACATGCTAAAACGTAGACGCACACAAAAATTAAAACGCAATGTGATTTATTCAACAGCCACACGTCGTCGTGTTATGCTAAGAAAACTGCACAAAAAAATCATCTGGCGCCGCCGAATGTTTGCTATGCAGCAAATGGCTGAAACAGAAATAGAGCCAATCGCTAGTTAACTTTAGCTAGGTTTATTTATTTGTTCATCACGAGCAGCTTTCTTAGCTGCTTTAATTTGCGCTCTTCTACGCTTAAAAAAATTCGAAATAGTATCACCGCATTGCTGTGCCAAAACACCACCGCACACCTCAACTTGATGATTTAACCTCGGCTCTTGTAATAAGTTCATAATTGAACCTGCAGACCCTGTTTTAGCATCGAGGGCACCAAATACTAAACGCTTTATTCTGCTATGCACCAACAGTCCTGCACACATAGAGCAAGGCTCTAACGTTACATATAGTGTGCAATCAATTAAGCGGTAATTATTAAGTACTTTTCCAGCTTCTCGCACTGCAATCATTTCCGCATGGGCTGATGGGTCGTTATCCGTTATTGAGCGGTTGTACCCCACTGAAATTAACTGGTTATCTTTTACTACAATTGCTCCAACCGGAATTTCATCAAGCAACTCTGCTTGCTTTGCATACAAAAGCGCTTGCTCCATCCAGTAGGAATCATTAAATGGCTCGTTCATTCTTTCTACTTAAATAACTTTTTATGCTGTAATTATACCTAGTTAGCACTCTAAAGTGCGTCATTCATTACTTTATTGCAAAAATAAAACGATATTTACCTGTTTGTAATGGCTCACTAGTGTGGATTTACGCTATAATCTCACGCTTTTTTTATTTAGCTCACAACACGGGTAGCAAATGAAATTTCCTGGACGCCGCAGGCATAAACATTATTTTCCAGTGGAAGCCAAAGATCCACTTACTAATCAACTTAACGCAACAGAGCGATTACAACGTAGTTATATTACGGGTATCGATCAGATCGTTGTTGATATAGAGGCAAAAGTTGATCAAGCTTTCCTTGACGAATTTCAACTACGTAGAGGTATGTCACAAGTTATTGATAGCGACATAACGAACGCCTTATACGATCGTTTAAAATTAAACGATATGGTTGATTTTGAGTTTGCCGGTGGGACCATTGGTAACACTATGCACAACTACTCTGTACTTGCAGATGATCGCTCAGTTTTATTAGGCGTAATGAGCGAAAATATAAAAATAGGTAGCTATGCTTACCGCTTTTTATGTAATACCTCAAGCCGTGTAGATTTAAACTATCTCCAACCAGTAGATGGGCCTATAGGTCGTTGTTTTACATTAATTGATGAAACCGGTGAGCGTACTTTTGCGATAAGTGCGGGCCTAATGAATCACTTACGTCCTGAATCTATCGATAAAAACCTTATTGAAAATTCATCAGCATTAGTGATCAGTGCCTACCTCATGCGTACGCAAGGTAGTGAAACGATGACTGAAGCGACTATGCAAGCGGTAAAATACGCTAATGATGCAGGTGTGCCAGTTGTTCTTACACTCGGAACTAAATTCTTAATTGAACAAGACCCGACCTGGTGGGCAAACTTTGTTGAAAAGCATGTTGATATTCTTGCTATGAACGAAGAAGAAGGGTTAGCTATTACAGGTTTTGAAGACCCTCTTCTAGCTGCCGNTGGGTAGATTTGGTAATTTGCACCGCTGGCGAAAAAGGCTTATTTATGGCCGGCTACGTAGACGAAAGCTTAAAGCGTGAAACCGAATATCCGTTACTACCAGGCGCCATACCTGATTTTAATCGATACGAATTTTCACGTGCTATGCGTAAAACCCAGTGTGATGAGCCTATCAGAGCATATAGTCATACAGCCCCATTTATGGGTGGACCTGACTCAATCAAAAACACCAATGGTGCAGGTGATTGCGCACTTGCGGCTGTGCTTCATGATTTGTCAGCGAATGTTTACCATAAGCTTAATGTGGCAAACTCAGCTAAACATCAGCAACAAGCTATTACTTACTCGTCACTATCGCAAATTAGTAAATATGCTAACCGAGCTAGTTATGAAGTGTTAGTTCAGCACTCTCCTCGTTTATCTCGCGGTTTACCAGAACGCGAAGACTGCTTAGAACAGGTTTATTGGGAACAATAATAACGGTGGGAGCAATCATTGCTCCCTATCAACTTCCTAAAAAATAGAAATATCGAGCTTTTTAGATAGCAGTTCCAACGCTGCAATTCCTGCAACCGAATTACCAAACGAATTAAGTCCCGGAGAATAAACAGCTACCGTAAACTTATTTGGTAACACGGCTAAAATAGTCCCTGACACTCCCGATTTACCTGGCATACCTACTCTGTAACCAAAATCCCCCGCAGCATCGTATAAGCCACTGGTAAATAATAGCGAATTAAGCTGCTTATTTTGACGGCTACTTAAAACACGATCGCCCGATCGATTATCAACACCTTTATTTGCTAAAAAATTATAAGCTTTGGCTAATTCAATACAGTTGAGCTCAATAGAACAAAAGTTAAAGTAAGACCATAAAACATCATCGACTTCATTTTCAAAATTACCAAACGACTTCATTAAATGTGCCATAGCCGCATTACGGTGTCTAAATTCATACTCAGAATTAGCGACTTTTTTATCAATCACTATCCCTCTATTACCAGCTAACAACCTAAAGGTCTCGAGCATAGAGTGCATTGGTGCAGATAAGCGGCTGTATAACGCATCACACGTTACAATTGCGCCTGCATTTATAAAAGGGTTACGAGGAATCCCTTTTTCAAACTCAAGCTGTGTAAGCGAATTAAAGGCAGTACCTGAAGGCTCCTTTCCAACTCGATGCCAAAGTTCATCACCATAACGTTGCAGTGCCATAGTAAGTGTCATAACTTTTGAAACAGACTGAATGGTAAAACGTTGAGAGCAATCCCCCGCACATACAGTCTTACCATCAGTTGTATAAATAGCGATAGAAAATTGCTCAGGATCGACCTCTGCAAGGGCCGGTATATAATCAGCTACTGTTCCTTGTGATAATAAAGGGCGTACTTCATGTGCTATTTCATCAAGCACCTTTTGGTAATCAGCTGTAGGCAAACTAGACCTCTATATCATCATTCATAAAAATTGGATTTTAGCACGCGCGAATAGACGCAACTAGTTTTGTTGTTGAATTTAAAGGGGGGATGTTTTTCTTAATTTAAAAAAGCAAAAAACCCGTCACATTACTGTAACGGGTTTCTCTTAATTAAATCCTGGTAATGTCCTACTTTCACATAGCAAATGCTACACTATCATCGGCGCTGTTTCGTTTCACTACTGAGTTCGGCATGGGATCAGGTGGGTCCAAAACGCTATTGTCACCAAGAAAATTCTTTTCAATTTTCTTATTTTAATTATTAAGGTTAAAGTCCTTCGACTGAATTTGAAGCCTGGTAATGTCCTACTTTCACATAGCAAATGCTACACTATCATCGGCGCTGTTTCGTTTCACTACTGAGTTCGGCATGGAGTCAGGTGGGTCCAAAACGCTATTGTCACCAAGCAAATTTGGTGTAAGTTCGATTCAATCGAGCTTACTAAAATTTGGAATTTCTGATAATAAAATGTCTTCAGTAATCTACTTTAGTCTATTAACTTCTGTCTTAAACTATCACACAAAACGCGTTTGGCGTTGTATGGTTAAGCCTCACGGGTAATTAGTACAAGTTAGCTTAATGGCTCACACCACTTCCACATCTTGCCTATCAACGTTGTAGTCTTCAACGGCCCTTCAGAGACTTTAAAAGTCTAGTGAGAACTCATCTCGAGGCCTGCTTCGCGCTTAGATGCTTTCAGCGCTTATCAGTTCCGAACGTAGCTACCGGGCAATGCCATTGGCATGACAACCCGAACACCAGCGGTTCGTTCACTCCGGTCCTCTCGTACTAGGAGCAACCCCTCTCAATTCTCAAACGCCCACGGCAGATAGGGACCGAACTGTCTCACGACGTTCTAAACCCAGCTCGCGTACCACTTTAAATGGCGAACAGCCATACCCTTGGGACCGACTTCAGCCCCAGGATGTGATGAGCCGACATCGAGGTGCCAAACACCGCCGTCGATATGAACTCTTGGGCGGTATCAGCCTGTTATCCCCGGAGTACCTTTTATCCGTTGAGCGATGGCCCTTCCATTCAGAACCACCGGATCACTATGACCTACTTTCGTACCTGCTCGACGTGTCTGTCTCGCAGTTAAGCTGGCTTCTACCATTACACTAACCGTACGATGTCCGACCGTACTTAGCCAACCTTCGTGCTCCTCCGTTACTCTTTAGGAGGAGACCGCCCCAGTCAAACTACCCACCAGGCACTGTCCGTAACCCCGATTCAGGGGCCAACGTTAGAACATCAAAACTACAAGGGTGGTATTTCAAGGACGACTCCACAACAACTAGCGTCGCTGCTTCAAAGTCTCCCACCTATCCTACACATGTAGGTTCAATGTTCAGTGCCAAGCTGTAGTAAAGGTTCACGGGGTCTTTCCGTCTAGCCGCGGGTACACAGCATCTTCACTGCGATTTCAATTTCACTGAGTCTCGGGTGGAGACAGCGTGGCCATGGTTACACCATTCGTGCAGGTCGGAACTTACCCGACAAGGAATTTCGCTACCTTAGGACCGTTATAGTTACGGCCGCCGTTTACCGGGGCTTCGATCAAGAGCTTCTCCCTAAGGATAACCCCATCAATTAACCTTCCGGCACCGGGCAGGTGTCACACCGTATACGTCATCTTGCGATTTTGCACAGTGCTGTGTTTTTAATAAACAGTCCCAGCCACCTGGTCACTGCGGCTCCCGTCCGCTTAGAGAGCAAGTCTCATCACAGATAGGAGCGTACCTTCTCCCGAAGTTACGGTACGATTTTGCCTAGTTCCTTCACCCGAGTTCTCTCAAGCGCCTTAGTATTCTCTACCTGACCACCTGTGTCGGTTTGGGGTACGATTCCATATAATCTGAAGCTTAGAGGCTTTTCCTGGAAGTATGGCATCAACAACTTCATCACCTTAGTGACTCGTCTCGTGTCTCAGTCTTAATAGCAACCCGGATTTACCTAAGTCGCCAACCTACTCACTTTCACATGGACTACCAACGCCATGCTTGTTTAGCCTGCTCCGTCCCCCCATCGCAATTATATCGAGTACAGAAATATTAATCTGTTTCCCATCGACTACGCCTTTCGGCCTCGCCTTAGGGGTCGACTTACCCTACCCTGATTAACATGGGATAGGAACCCTTGGTCTTCCGGCGTGGGAGTTTTTCACTCCCATTATCGTTACTCATGTCAGCATTCGCACTTCTGATACGTCCAGCATACCTCCCGGTACACCTTCAACCGCTTACAGAACGCTCCCCTACCACTCAGAATAAATTCTGAATCCGCAGCTTCGGTGCATAGTTTAGCCCCGTTACATCTTCCGCGCAGACCGACTCGACCAGTGAGCTATTACGCTTTCTTTAAAGGATGGCTGCTTCTAAGCCAACCTCCTGGCTGTCTGGGCCTTTCCACATCGTTTCCCACTTAACTATGACTTTGGGACCTTAGCTGGCGGTCTGGGTTGTTTCCCTCTTCACGACGGACGTTAGCACCCGCCGTGTGTCTCCCGGATATTACTTTACGGTATTCGGAGTTTGCAAAGGGTTGGTAAGTCGGGATGACCCCCTAGCCTTAACAGTGCTCTACCCCCGTAAGTATTCGTCCGAGGCTCTACCTAAATAGATTTCGGGGAGAACCAGCTATCTCCCGGTTTGATTAGCCTTTCACTCCTAGCCACAGGTCATCCCCTAACTTTTCAACGTTAGTGGGTTCGGTCCTCCAGTTGATGTTACTCAACCTTCAACCTGCCCATGGCTAGATCACCGGGTTTCGGGTCTATACCTTGCAACTA
>NZ_AUTI01000431.1:0-13802 GCF_000497995.1 Pseudoalteromonas sp. TB25 | reverse complement strand
AAGCCGATATAGAACTTACTAAGCTTAAAAATCAAAACAAACCATTTTTTAGCCTTATATTTTCAAGCTCTAATCATAGCCCGTATGACTTTCCTGACGATAAAATAACGCTGTACGATAAACAAAAACAAACCCGTAATAATGCTGCCAAGTATGCCGATTACGCACTAGGCACCTTTATCGAAAAAGCTAAAAAATCGAGCTACTGGGATGATACTGTATTTATAGTTATTGCCGATCACGACTCGCGCGTATCGGGTTCAAACTTAGTACCGGTTGATCACTTTAAAATTCCGGCCGTTATTTTTGGAAAAGGTATTACCCATAAACGAGATAACCAACTAGCCAGCCAGCTCGATATCCCTGTTACTCTACTGTCTTTAATTGGCGCAAGTGGTAAGCACCCTATGATAGGTCATGATTTATCAAAGCCAATTAGCGACAACAAACAACGCGCAATGATGCAATACGACAAAAACTTTGCCTACATGCACGATAATAAAGTGGTGGTGTTACAACCACAAAAACCAGCAACCACCTATACGTATAGCAATAACCAGCTTGTGCCATGTGAAAACGATGAGCAACTAGTAAAAAAAGCCCTAGCCCATGCGAACTTAGGTAATTTAGCCTACACAAATGGTTGGTATCATTAACCAAGTGACTTGATAATAAAGCCTTGTTAAAGTAACAAGGCTATTTTTATAAACCGAGTAAACATGAAAATCCTCGTTATTGAAGACTCAGAAGCATTAAGACGCAGCTTGCAAGTTGGCCTTAGCAACCTTGGTTTTACCGTAGATGAAACTGGTGATGGCTCAGAAGGGCTGAGTATGGCACTAAGTGGAAACTACGACCTCCTCGTACTTGATTTAATGCTACCGAGCGTTGATGGCATGAGTATTTTACAAGCACTGCGCAGCAGTAATAGCCAAAGCCGTGTGCTAATTTTATCGGCACGAAGTGAGCCTCAAGATAAAATTAACGGCCTTATGAAAGGCGCTGACGATTATTTAACTAAGCCATTTTCGTTTGAAGAACTCCATGCTCGTGTCCTTGCATTACTTCGTCGTGGTTCACTGCAAAATCAACAAAATACCCTTACCGTAGGTGATTGCGTATTAGATCTCTCGCTTAAAACTCTTCACTACAAGCAACATGCCATTGAGCTCACGCGTAATGAATATAAAATAATAGAATGCTTATTTAACGCCCCAGAGCGAGTATTGGGGCTTGAGCTTATAAGTGAAGCGGTGGTAGGTCAGTTTGATATGCTCTCTAAAAATGCGCTTGAAGCACACATCTCAACCATACGTAAAAAAGTAAGACAGTTTGATGGCGAGCTCCCGATAAAAAATAAACGTGGATTTGGTTATGTCGCAACAACAAAATAAAAATCACTCAATAAAACGTAAACTCGTTAATAATATTAGCGCCGTGATCTCAGTTATTTTATTCACCATATTTTTAACCGTTGATTTAAGTGTTGATACTTGGGTGGAAGATCAGTTTAATCAGTCTTTAACTAATAAAGCTAACTACTTAAAAACCTTAGTTGAAGATGACAACAACGTGGTTGAATTTGATTTTGCTGGTGAGTTTATGTCGGAGTATGAAGCAGCCGATGCCACGGAGTTTTACCAATTATGGCATGGCCGTGATGTGTTTGAGCGCTCGGACTCATTAGCGCTTTATGAAAATGCTAACCTGCCTTTTTTAGAAATGCCGATTAACGAATCTAAAATTATAGATTACGAGCTTCCTAACGGACGTGATGGTCGCGCACTTATAAGTCACTTTGTAGCCCAAAAAGATGATAGAAACCCCACTCACTCTGCTGTTTTTAATACCATGACACTTGCAATCGCAGCGCCGACAGCCGAACTTAATAAAGTACTGATTATTATTGATGTGGTCTTTATTTTAACCTGTGTACTTGGCGTGTTTGGTGTGCGCTATTTAGTGACACGTATTGTAAATAAAGGCCTGCACCCACTACACAACTTAAACGACCAAATTAAGTTACTCGATATTACCGGTGTTGCGCAAACAATAGAAAGCGACTTTAAAGTAGAAGAAATAGAACCTATACGTAACGAGCTAAATAAGTTTATTACCGTTAATCAGCAACTCTATAGTAATGAAAAACGCCTAACAAGCGACATTGCACACGAGCTTAAAACCCCTATAGCTGAACTAATAAGCCTCTCAGAGGTGGCTATTCGCTACCCTGACGATAAACGCATTAGCGACACCTATACCAGTGATGTGCTTAATATTTCACAGCGTATGAAAACAATTGTTAGCAACCTCTTATTATTGCAGCGCTCAAGTAGTAGTGCTATGCAATTGAATGCACAAAATATCATTCTAAATAACTTAGTAAATCAAATTATTGATGAGCTGACCTTTAAGCACCCAACTATTAAAACGCGTTTAAATAACGAAATAAGTGGCGAACTTACGCTTAATGCTGACGAATTTAGTTTAAATACCATTTTGTGTAACTTAATCGATAACGCACTATTTTATGGACTTCCTGAGGCGCCAATTAAATTAACTGCCGTAAATAACAGCACAAACATGACTATCTCTGTTAGTAACAAAGTAACTAAACCACTAAGTAATGAACAGCTAATTGCTATTTTTGACCCGCTCTATCAGCTAGATTCATCTAGAACTAATAATCAGCGCCATGGTTTAGGATTATCAATTGTACAGAGCTTATGTAACTTAAATGGCTTTACTATTACGGCCAGTAATACCGAAAACAATACGCTAACGTTTATATTAACGTTACCTCTGAAGTAAATTTAGGTTAGTATTTACACTACTAACCTTCGAGATTTTAAGGACAAACCATGAATGCTCTTACCCGTGTTAGCCACTTTTTTATTGTGGCATTACTTATAACATTTAGCTTTAACAGCTATGCAGCACCTGCCTTATATAAAATAGAAAAAAATGGCGTCAGCTCTTACTTATTTGGCACCGTACACGTTGGTGATGCCAGCATGAAAGGCTTACCTAAAAATGTAACCGATGCGATTAGCGCAAGCAAAGAAGTGATTGTTGAAGTTGATATAAGCAAACTTACACCACTTGAAATGCAACAGCGCTCAATGCCATTTATGATGCTAAGTGACGGTAAAACACTGCAAACTGAGCTTTCAAAGCAAAATTATACCAAGCTAAAAGATTACTTTGCTAAAAAGTCGATTGATATTGCTATGTTTAATGGCTTAAAGCCTTGGGCTGTTATGGTGACTATGATGCAAATTGAATTTCAAAATGCAGGATATTCAGATAAAACCGGTATAGACAAGCAAGTGCTTAATTATGCTAAAGAGCATAATATTAAAATTGGCGAGCTTGAAACCCTAGAGCAACAACTACAAATGTTTGATGGTATGGCGCTACTAAGCAATGAAATGATTGAAGAAACCTTTGAGCAACTAGCCGATATTAATACTTACTTTATCAAGTTAGTTAATGCGTGGAAAAGCGGTGACATGGACACACTAACCGATTACTACAATATGAGTTTTGATGACAGTAATTACGGTGAAATTAGCGAGCAAGTAATGCTAACTAACCGTAATAATAATTGGGTTAAACAACTCACACCGCGTTTAGCAAACGAGCAGCTATTTATTGCTGTAGGCGCTTTGCATTTACCTGAAAAACACGGGTTACTTAAACAACTTCGAGATAAAGGCTTTAGCGTTACTCGTCTTTAAAATAAAAATGGGTTGAGTGAATTCCCACTCAACCTTTCTCTGAGCTTTTAATGAAAGTCTTCCATTTTTAAGTAATTCTCTATTCCTTTAATTTTGTCTGCCGCATGATGATTTACATAAATCACAGTACTTGTATTGGCAGCACAAATTTTCTCTATTAGTAGCAGTACACGTTGCCTGTTTGCTTCATCTAAGCCTAAGCAAGGTTCATCTAAAATAAGTAACGTTGGATGTTTTACCATAGCCCGCACAATTAACAACATACGCTGATCGCCGTACGATAGCTGGGTGAATGAGGTATTTTGCTTATCACTTAAACCAATAAATGCCAGCCACTGCTTAGCAATATTAATTTGTGCGTCGCTCGGTTTTTGATATAAACCTATGCTATCGTAAAATCCTGAAATAACAGTATTTAAAGCCGATATACTTACGCGGTAATCCATATGTAGCGCGTTAGATATAAAACCAATATGCTGTTTTATATCCCAAATACTCTCCCCTGTCCCACGTTTAAAACCGAACACTTCAATGTCATTGTTATAACACTGTGGGTTATCACCTGTTATTAAATTTAATAAGCATGTTTTGCCTGAACCGTTCGCTCCACTGAGCTGCCAATGCTGATGCTTTTCTATAGTCCAATTGAGATTTTTGAATATGCTTACATCACTGTAACTAACTTTAGCATTACTCAATTTAACTAAGGTATTACCGGTGAATGCCTTTTTCTCTTGTTCGGTATCAGGTGATGGCACATCCAATGAGGTATGTTCTAAATGAAGTAGTTTTAGTAAATCACTCAATTGCTCTCTGTCTGGCTTTGCTAAACTATGTAACAAGCAACCTTGGCTTACATAGCCATAGTGAGTAATGAATGAAGGGATTTCGTCTAGGCGGTTTAGTACAAAAACAAAAGTAATAGTTTGGCTAAGTTCTATGAGTATTTTATTGAGCTGCTGGCAAGATTGTACGTCGAGTCCATGAAATGGCTCATCAAGCACGACTAACTCACTATGGGAGCTGAGTGCTTTTATAAGTAGGAGTTTACGAGTTTCACCCGTTGAAAGGTCTCTAAAATGCCTATTTAGTAATGAGCTAAATTTAAATAACTCTATTAGCTGCGCTAATAACTCATCATTATTACTATGCCCTGTAAAAACAAGGTCTTTAACGAGGGAGTGCTTTTCATGCTCTAATTCTTGAGCTAGTAACTGTTTATGCGAATCTGAAGACACGAGCATAAGCTTATTAATACTACTACTTATACGCTTACCACTTTCGCACTTAGCCTCACCGATTAACGCAGCTGTCAGTGCAGATTTACCAGCTCCATTAGCACCTAAAAGTAACCAATGTTCTCCTAGGTTTACTTGCCAATCTAGGTTGCATATATCGTAACGGCTTTTACCTTGCCCTTGTAAGTAACCATTAAATTGCTCAAGCGTAATTGACTGCACTAACTTTTCCTAATAAACCTTAAAACAGCAAGTTAACGCATATTAAAAGAGCTTAGCAAGCTTGTAATCTGCAAAATTAATTTATTTCACTAACAACGCTAATACTATTTAATGCGTCTTTAATTGCTTGCTGGCTTATTGGCTTATGAATATGGAGGTTAGCTCCGTATTCATAAACTCGCTCTATATCATTTTGTGAGGTATTTGCTGTTATAACAATAATTGGCATTACTTTATTAAGATCGGAACGTATTTTTTTAATAGCCTCAAACCCATCCATTACTGGCATGTTTAAGTCCATAAAAACAATATCGTACTGATTTTCACTCACCATCTCACACGCGACTTTACCATTTTCTGCGCAATCATAGCTTAAACCTAATAAGCTAAGTATGCGGGTTAATAACATAGTGTTTAATGGGTTATCTTCAACGACTAAGCACGTTAGCTTGTTGTTTACTTTAAGAGGTGTTGGGAGGGCTTTACTTATTGTCACTGGTAAATACAAAGACACCAAAGCACCATGAGTTTTATTATTTGTAAAAGTAATTTCACCATGCAGTGCTTTTACAACGTATTGAACCCGGGTTAGGCCTGTTCTCAACCCTTGAAAGTGATTGGTTTGTTTAAATGAGTCAAATTCAAGACTGGTAATCTTCTTCGAAAAGCCACTGCCAGTGTCACTCACTGTTAAATGAAATTCATCATTTAAAAGCTTAGCTGAAACAGTAATTTCACCTTTTTGTGTAAACTTAATTGCATTACTAATTAATTCTGTAAGTGTGTGCTGCAAACGTTGATGATCCAATTTACATACACAATTTAACGATTCATCTAAAGATCTAACTAGTTTTAGGCCTTTTTGCTTACACGCATGCTTGTACGCTATTACTACTTTATTACACGACTCTAAAAGGTTTTCGTCATTTAAATGCGGTACCCATTTACCTGCACTTAAAGCCTGCAAGTCTTGTAATTCATCTAATATGGCTATTAACCTAAGCGCGCAATAGTTAGCTTGGGTTTTAACGCTTTGCTGTTTATCAGAAACCTCTAGCTCCTCAATAGACGTAATAAGTCCCTGCAAAGGTGTTCTAAATTCGTGACTAGCTCTGGCAATAAAATGTTCTTTATTTTGACTTGTTTGATAAACAAAATCTTTTTGTTTTTGTAGCTCTAAAAGCGTGTCTGAAACCTCTTTTTCCATTGGTATAAAAACAAATCTTAACTCAATAAGTAATAATGTCATTGCCAATAACCAGCATAGTATCTCTAGGTTGGCGACCCAATTTACTTTTTTAACAGCTTGAGATTCAAATAAGCTCACTGCCTTATCAAGCTTTGTTAATAACGTTTCAACATACTTTATAGAAAATACTGAGTGGTTTATCTCTCCTTGCTGATACAAAAGCCGCTCTGTTTGTTCTATATAGTCAAATACCGCTTTATCTAACCCTATCGTTTCACCAAAATATAAGTCTACTAACGCTGGATTTAAGTAAATGTATTCGTCATCAGAGTTTTTAGTTAATAATGTTTGATGGGACTCTTTAAATGTATTGAGGGACTTCTCAAGTGACTCAGTATGAGCTGGCGAGTAATTACTGATGTTAAGTATAGCATTACTGTGCCAAGCAATTTTCTGTGAGAGCATACGCTGGCTACCAGCGATGTTAATAATTTTTGCATCAAACTTTTGAACAGAAAAACTATGCTGCATTAATAAAGCAGAGCCACTTATTAATAGCGCTATTGCAATTAGTGCCCATCGATAACGTGTTCTCACGCTTTTAATAATATTGAACATGTATAAACCAGTTTTTTTATATAAGTGTAGACTAATTTTTTAAAACGAAGAATCAGTCAAAATAATTAAGCGAATTATTAATACCCAATAAAAAAGCCCAGCATCAAGCTGGGCCATAGTAGTAAAATTATATTAGCGATTCTCTAATCGATTATAATCGAACATTCCATATTCTATCCCACGATACTTTTTAGCTGTATCGTGCAATATATCGCTGTATTGCCAAAACTGTGGATGAGTACGTCGAATACCAAACTTAGATTTCAAAGCACCATAATCGGCTTCTATTTGCATCATAGGCAATTGCTCGGCAAAAGCATTTACTTGCTGCTCGTTATTTAAATACCAAATAGCTGCTGGGTAATCTCCGATAAACCCAGGAACAATAGTCGCGGTATCTTCATCATAAGCACGTTGGCCATCTTCGTTTAATAAACTAGATATATTGTAGTGCGCATTATGATGAATAATAGTGTAGCCCTTATGGCTATTATCTTCTTGCTTTACAAGTACAAAAGAAAGCTGAGGTAACAAGTTTACCGCTTTTGCTGGCATGTTACTTACAACATTTAACGGCTTTGGCACTTCAGTGTAGTTGTATTTTTCACTTAAAACTGGCGCTAAGGCTTCTTTCATCAAAGTATATAGCTCATGCTGTGGATCATCAGTTTTATAGTTAATACCACTTGGCTGACTAAATTCTCGGTTATTTTTAAAGAACTTAGATAAGTCAGGTGGTGAGTTACGATACCACTGCTTTTTGATTTGATTACGTTTAGCCTCAGGTAACAATGCTAAAAAGTTTTGCTCTCCCTCTAAACGTAAAAAATCCATATATAGGCGTGTCACTAATTGATGGCCTATATTTCCGTACACATCAAAGCCTGCTACAAGCAAATAGTGAATACGCTCAAACAAAGCATAATCTAATATCCAGGTGGTTTTAGGCTCTTGACCAATAAAACCTTTAACTACAGTTGCACTATCAAAATGGCGGAAAATAGTTAGTGCCGCATTTTTATTATGCCCATCACCTTTCCAAAGTAAGTCAGTTGTGAGGTGCTCACCACCTTTAAACATTTCGTTAGCAAGCTCAACTTTTGCCTGTAAATATTTTTTCTCACGAACTGAGTATTTAACCCAGCTAGAAATAGGTAACGCATTACTTTCCTCTGCAGCAGGAAGTTCTAGCGCTTCTTCATGTTGCATTAGCATTTCCCCTACAGCAGGGGTCGCAACCTTATCAGGATCAGCAAACGCCACCCAAAAGTGATCGTTTATAACATTCAAAGCAATCTGACCACGACAAACAGGCCCTTTTATAAAGCCCATAATAATTAACTCTGCCTCATCAAGCATAAATTGATACTTAGAATTAATTGGAATAACTTCGAAAGTTTTAAAAGGGTTAGATGCTGCCTTAGCCTCATAACTAGGCATTTTCGTAACCGTATAATCTGGCGCAATAAACTGCTCATATAAACGCAGTAATTTAGCTTCATTAAGCTCAAGAGGTAAATGTGTTTTAGAAAGTATGGTTGTACGCTCTTGCATAAAACGATAATAAACACGGCTAACTTTAGGGTCATCGTATGGGCGACGCGTGTTAATTAACTTTATTTCCTCTCCAGGAGGCGTACTTGAGCGAACTAGTTTGAAAAAGCTTTGTGGGTTTTCTGAAGTAAAATAAATATGTGCTAAAAACCAATGCTCATAAATATACCGTGCTGATAACTGATACTTTAAGCTATCTTGATTTAAAAATGCTTCCCAGCCCGCTATTTTATTCTGATCATATTTACTTGGTGGCTGAATATGTGACATTTTACCACCACCTTTAAGCCAGTTCTGTAAATGATTAAACTCTTCACGCGAAACACCAGGTAAACCATAAGGCATGCCGCCATGAGGTTGATCACTTGCCAATCGATCGAACTCACCCATTGTTGCGCAGGTTTGCGAACGCGCTAACGAAAAGTCAAACTCATCACCTAACACTTCGTTTACTGGCAATTCATGGCTTTGCTTTAACACTAAGCTATTAAATAACACACTGCCCGCTAAGTTAGCTTCTTCACTTTGTATGCGCTCATTTAGCACTGGCGTAAAGTTTTTTTCTCGCCATTGCTGAGTATTAGTTGCATCAAATAATAAACGGCTTGGGGTCGTTGCCAATAAACGAGTTCCATCGTAAACAAGCTCTTTACTCAACCCCCGGTCAATACCTTCAGGGGATGAGAGCTTCAGTTGACATGGTGCATCGTAACAACCATGACAAACTACGCAGCGGGTATCGAGTACAGGTTTTACATTTTGTAAAAAATCAGCACCAGCACCTGTTGTATGAGGCACCATTCTCTCTTGTGTTTGTTCAGGTCCAAAAAGATCATCGTAGTGAGCATTTCCCAAATATGCACAACCACTTAAAATAATGAGTACTATCGTACTTATTAGTATTTTTCTCATTCGTCGTCCTCATCACCTAAATCAAAGGTGGGCATCATATCCATTTGAGGAGAAACGAATGTATTCTGACCTTCAGTATTCAAAACAATACTTAAAAGAGGGCCATGCGTTAATGTTATCTGCGCATCGTGCTCTTGATCTAATATAGCTAAGTACAGAGGATTAGTTATAAGCAACTCATAACCGCTAACAGTAATAGCGACACTGCTATCTTCACTTGGGTTCTGGCAAATTTGAGCAAGTAACTCATCATCAAGTCCAATTGATATTTCAAAATCAGGCTGCTCTAAGTCTCTATTACTTAATGATTCATCTAATAGAAATAAAGGGAGGGTTAAATTACTATCTTGTTCAAATTCCATTGCGTTCTCTGCACTTTCTGACGATTTAATTGACGAGTATTATATCAAACTAGCGAGCAAATTAACGCTAAAGCTAATGTAACTGTGTTTAAACGTCATCCATAACAGATTCGATCACCGAAAATACAGCACCTTGAGGGTCGCATATAACACTAAAACGACCAACATCTGGGATATCTGTTGCAGGAACACATACTTGTCCACCTAAGCTAGCGGCTTTACTAACAATTACATCGCAACTCTCTACTGCAAAATAAATCATCCAATGAGCAGGGGTATCATCAGGCCATTCACTTGTCATTTCAAGCATACCGGCAATTGGTTGTCCATCGACTAAAAATAAAATGTAGTCCACCCCTTCCATAGGCTTTATTTCGCTTTCCCAGCCTAGTAAAGCACAGTAAAAGTCTCGACTTACTTTACTATCTCTTGTTGCTAACTCATGCCAATAAGGCGTATTTAATTCACCTAAGTGCTTACAACCTGTATGCTCATTCCCCTGCCATAGTGCAACAGTTGCGCCTACTGGATCTTTTAGCATAAGCATGCGACCTGCATTCATAACATCATGAGGGCCGGCAATAACTTCAGCACCCAGTTCTTTTGCTTTTAGCGCACAATCATTAACATTATCGACGGCAATGTAAGCCAACCAATGACTTGGGATACCTGCACTAATTTGCTCTTTAGGCATTTCGTACATTGCAGCGATATCATCACCTTGTTTTTGTAGCATGGTGTAGTATATGTTCTCTCCAATAGGTTGATCGTCATACCCCCAATCAAATAAAGATGTATAAAACGCCTTACCGTCTTTCCAATTGTGTGTACAAAGCTCTGACCAACAAAAAATACCATGCGGATGGTTTTCAACTTTACTCATGAGTAAGCCCTTATTATTCTAATTTTACCTAAACGAACTCTGTCACATTTTATAAACGAAATAATGGAACAGACCATAAATTGAGATTAGAGCAATAGCTAAGCAGAGTCGATAAAAGAAGGGCAAAAATTCGTTATTCAGTTGTTTCATATTTGAGGTTTTTAACGCAGTTAGGGTCAGATTTAACCTCTCAAATGGATTAAATATTATTGCTGATTGATATAAATGATTTACTAAGAAGTCCTTCGCTCTAGAGGAATCCATGAATCACTTTTCTGCAGACGTAAAAAAGCCCGACTATTTCTAGTCGGGCTCTCTACAATTTGAAGTCGGTGCGCTACGCAGTAGGATGTCGTAGTGCCCACAGCGGTGGAGAGTCACATAGCAAATGCTACTGGATTGGCCCACTGAGATATTGAGGGATTTTGCTGTGATTTTAACGTCGTGAGTCGCTACGCTCGACCGACCTACGTGATGGGTGTTGATGTGAGTGTGTGTTAATTGCGCGTATTTTACTTTTCTTCAGACGTAAAAAAGCCCGACTATTTCTAGTCGGGCTCTCTACAATTTGAAGCCTGGTAATGTCCTACTTTCACATAGCAAATGCTACACTATCATCGGCGCTGTTTCGTTTCACTACTGAGTTCGGCATGGAATCAGGTGGGTCCAAAACGCTATTGTCACCAAGCAAATTTGGGCGTTAATTCGTATCTCTACGCATTAACTGAATTTGGAAAATATCTGATAATATTTTTTAAGTCTTTCTAAGTAATATCTACTTTAGTTATATTAACTTCTGTCTAAACTGTCGCATAAAACGCGTTTGGCGTTGTATGGTTAAGCCTCACGGGTAATTAGTACAAGTTAGCTTAATGGCTCACACCACTTCCACATCTTGCCTATCAACGTTGTAGTCTTCAACGGCCCTTCAGAGACTTTAAAAGTCTAGTGAGAACTCATCTCGAGGCCTGCTTCGCGCTTAGATGCTTTCAGCGCTTATCAGTTCCGAACGTAGCTACCGGGCAATGCCATTGGCATGACAACCCGAACACCAGCGGTTCGTTCACTCCGGTCCTCTCGTACTAGGAGCAACCCCTCTCAATTCTCAAACGCCCACGGCAGATAGGGACCGAACTGTCTCACGACGTTCTAAACCCAGCTCGCGTACCACTTTAAATGGCGAACAGCCATACCCTTGGGACCGACTTCAGCCCCAGGATGTGATGAGCCGACATCGAGGTGCCAAACACCGCCGTCGATATGAACTCTTGGGCGGTATCAGCCTGTTATCCCCGGAGTACCTTTTATCCGTTGAGCGATGGCCCTTCCATTCAGAACCACCGGATCACTATGACCTACTTTCGTACCTGCTCGACGTGTCTGTCTCGCAGTTAAGCTGGCTTCTACCATTACACTAACCGTACGATGTCCGACCGTACTTAGCCAACCTTCGTGCTCCTCCGTTACTCTTTAGGAGGAGACCGCCCCAGTCAAACTACCCACCAGGCACTGTCCGTAACCCCGATTCAGGGGCCAACGTTAGAACATCAAAACTACAAGGGTGGTATTTCAAGGACGACTCCACAACAACTAGCGTCGCTGCTTCAAAGTCTCCCACCTATCCTACACATGTAGGTTCAATGTTCAGTGCCAAGCTGTAGTAAAGGTTCACGGGGTCTTTCCGTCTAGCCGCGGGTACACAGCATCTTCACTGCGATTTCAATTTCACTGAGTCTCGGGTGGAGACAGCGTGGCCATGGTTACACCATTCGTGCAGGTCGGAACTTACCCGACAAGGAATTTCGCTACCTTAGGACCGTTATAGTTACGGCCGCCGTTTACCGGGGCTTCGATCAAGAGCTTCTCCCTAAGGATAACCCCATCAATTAACCTTCCGGCACCGGGCAGGTGTCACACCGTATACGTCATCTTGCGATTTTGCACAGTGCTGTGTTTTTAATAAACAGTCCCAGCCACCTGGTCACTGCGGCTCCCGTCCGCTTAGAGAGCAAGTCTCATCACAGATAGGAGCGTACCTTCTCCCGAAGTTACGGTACGATTTTGCCTAGTTCCTTCACCCGAGTTCTCTCAAGCGCCTTAGTATTCTCTACCTGACCACCTGTGTCGGTTTGGGGTACGATTCCATATAATCTGAAGCTTAGAGGCTTTTCCTGGAAGTATGGCATCAACAACTTCATCACCTTAGTGACTCGTCTCGTGTCTCAGTCTTAATAGCAACCCGGATTTACCTAAGTCGCCAACCTACTCACTTTCACATGGACTACCAACGCCATGCTTGTTTAGCCTGCTCCGTCCCCCCATCGCAATTATATCGAGTACAGAAATATTAATCTGTTTCCCATCGACTACGCCTTTCGGCCTCGCCTTAGGGGTCGACTTACCCTACCCTGATTAACATGGGATAGGAACCCTTGGTCTTCCGGCGTGGGAGTTTTTCACTCCCATTATCGTTACTCATGTCAGCATTCGCACTTCTGATACGTCCAGCATACCTCCCGGTACACCTTCAACCGCTTACAGAACGCTCCCCTACCACTCAGAATAAATTCTGAATCCGCAGCTTCGGTGCATAGTTTAGCCCCGTTACATCTTCCGCGCAGACCGACTCGACCAGTGAGCTATTACGCTTTCTTTAAAGGATGGCTGCTTCTAAGCCAACCTCCTGGCTGTCTGGGCCTTTCCACATCGTTTCCCACTTAACTATGACTTTGGGACCTTAGCTGGCGGTCTGGGTTGTTTCCCTCTTCACGACGGACGTTAGCACCCGCCGTGTGTCTCCCGGATATTACTTTACGGTATTCGGAGTTTGCAAAGGGTTGGTAAGTCGGGATGACCCCCTAGCCTTAACAGTGCTCTACCCCCGTAAGTATTCGTCCGAGGCTCTACCTAAATAGATTTCGGGGAGAACCAGCTATCTCCCGGTTTGATTAGCCTTTCACTCCTAGCCACAGGTCATCCCCTAACTTTTCAACGTTAGTGGGTTCGGTCCTCCAGTTGATGTTACTCAACCTTCAACCTGCCCATGGCTAGATCACCGGGTTTCGGGTCTATACCTTGCAACTA
>NZ_AUTI01000430.1:0-6300 GCF_000497995.1 Pseudoalteromonas sp. TB25 | reverse complement strand
GAGCCTCTAATTCCGCGTACTTCAATTATTTCTGGTTCTTGTGCTGCTGTTTCTGCTAATGCAGGGAGCGTTGTCATTGTGCTTAGTACAGCAAGTACTGCACTGGACACGCCATTTTTTTTATAGTTAGCCATGTTGTCAGTTCTCTCGAAGCTAGGGTCTATTAAAATAGAAATTTGCCCATCTTCGCTAACTTGCATTTGCAAGCCGGTACTGTCGAGTAAAGTCTGTAATGCATTTATTATTGAATACTCGCCAGTAATAGTATTTGTTTGTAACTGTTGAATTTTATCCAACGGAAAAAGCAAAGTAATATCGGCTTGCTCGGCAAAGTTTATTAGCGATAAATCGGCCCTTTGTCGAGGAATGTTAAACATTGCTTTTTCGTCCACCGAGCCCGCTTTCACCTCTGTGGTGACTAAGCTAAAAACAAGCACATATAGCGGTAAACAAAGTGGCAAATGTATACATTCCATGCGTATAGTTTTTGGCCATACACAGGATGAAGACGAGTGACTTTTTATTTTCCTCCATAAATATTTTTTATTTTTTTCAAATAATTTATTTTTTTGACTAGCCATACTTATTATTACTAAACCTTTATTATTTTTTGGTGTGCAAAAAAATGTTGTGGGGTTTCAACTAAAAAAGTTAAATATATTTTTATATTAATTAATTGGTTATATGAACACGTATAATTATAGAGCTAGCCTATACGTGTTAATAATTTGAAAAACTGTAGTACACTTGGTATTCAAATTACAAGCTTTTAACAACAAGGATTGATAGTGCCTGCAATTTTACAAATAGAAAAACAATTTATTTTAAAATTGAGTAGCGGATTTTTTATTACCAATCGTCTTAAGCTGTAATGGCAAAACAATAACAACAATTGCCAAAACCACACACACACGAGACACACACTCAATGACAAAAGACACACTATTTTATAAGGCTTATCTGGCCTCGCGCAAAGGTCTCTCAAATGTAGTGGCACGCATAGTGCCTCCACATGAAATTGAAGACATTGTGCAAGAAACTTACGTGCGAATTTGTCAAATAAAAAACACTGAAAACATTTGCTCACCAAAATCTTTTATTTATAAAACGGCGCGTAACCTAGCGCTCGATTATCAAAAGCAAGCCAATATACGACTAGTCGATAGTATCGACAACATGGAAGCATTAGAGCAACTCTTAACGGAACATCAGAAAGACGAAATGTACGAAAATGCGCTTACCGATTGCGAATTTTCAAATTTTTGTGAAGCTGTCAGGCTTTTGCCTGTTCAATGCCGTAAAGTGTTTGTATTAAAAAAAGTGTATGGTTATTCGCAGCGAGAAATTGCTGCTCAATTAAACCTTAGTGAAAGTACCGTGGAAAAACATATAGCAACCGGCGTAAAACGTTGTACGCAGTTTATGCGACAATCTGAAAAAAGTGTGTATGGCAAACCTAACTCTTCTTCACAAAAAAGTGCAGGGGGTAGTCATGAGTAATGTCCACCATATAGACGAACGAAATAATAAGGCAGTCGAAGACGCACGCCTTGATTGTGCAAGTGAATGGCTTGCTAAGCTCGATAGAGGTTTAACTAAACCCGAAAAAGACGCATTGCAGCTCTGGTTAGCTCAGTCATATAAAAACGTCGAAGTATTACTTGAAGTTGCACACCTATGGGACAAGATGGGTGAACTCAGCCGCTTATCTGATCTATTCCCGCAATCACAATCTAGACAAAAACGCCTCCCTGTGTGGTTAGGTGCNTTGGCTGTTGCACTTAGCTTTTTTCAAGAAGCATTTAATTTTTCATTTTTTTATCCCGTTAATCGGTCAGCTGTTGTCGCTAAGCAACTTAACTTTCAAACGGGTGTAGGTGAAAGCAAAGACATAATTTTGCCAGATAAAAGTGAAATTACATTAAACACTAATAGTTTTGTACAAATAAGATATACCCGAGACTCTCGAGTAATTAACTTACTGCGGGGGGAGATACATATAAATGTGGCGCATGATAAGGCACGGCCTTTAAGTGTTATTGCTGGTGATAAAGTTATTCAGGCAGTAGGCACTGCGTTTAATGTTGAAGTGGGTGAAAAACAAATAGAATTAATAGTCACTGATGGAAAAGTGCTTGTTGCCGAACAAAGTAGTTCGCAACCATCAAGCCTCCAAAAAAATGGAACAAATAAGCTTGGTAAATTTTTATCAAATAACTCTACAGCAGTTTCTAAAGGTGAAAAGCTCGATTTAAGTTTCAAAGGTAAAATAGCTAAGCACGTTGAAAAAGTAGACCCTATAGACGTAGCGGCTAGTCTTTCTTGGCGTAAAGGAAGCCTTATTTTTAGAGGCGAATCTCTTGCCGATGCCATGGCCGAGATTAGTCGATATACGAATATAGACTTTGAGCTTTCTGATGATGAGCGTTTAACAAGGGTACAAGTCGCTGGTATGTTTAAAACAGGCGATGTTAAGGGCTTATTAGAAGTATTAAATAATAATTTTAATATTAGTTATGAAAGAATTAGCCCAGATAAAATTCGTTTAAATTACGCAGATCCAAGCGCTTCAATATAGTACAGTACACAATAATAAAAATCAGGACACACAATCATGACATCATCTTTATCGCCGAGGAATAATAGCTCGGCGCACACATCAAACACGTGCTCACTTTTTTACGTAATTTTTATCTCTGCCGTGGCTGCTATTGGTGGCTTTTTATTTGGTTTTGACTCAGGTGTTATTAACGGCACGGTGTCGGCACTCGGTAAGGCATTTAATTCAAGCAGTGTGGCTACGGGCTTTAACGTAGCGTCTGTGTTACTTGGCTGCGCCCTAGGTGCGCTTGCTGCGGGGCCGCTGGCTGATAAGTTTGGTCGCCGTGCAATTATGATCATCACCGCGATTATTTTTGCCATTAGTGCATTTGGTTCGGGCATTAGCGAAAGCTCAGCTGAATTTATTTTTTACCGCTTATTTGGCGGTTTAGGTATTGGTGCTGCATCGGTATTGGCGCCAGCTTACATTGCTGAAGTTGCGCCACCAGCACTACGTGGTCGTTTAGCTACATTACAACAACTCGCTATTGTATTGGGTTTATTTGCTGCGTTTTTAAGTAACTACTTAATTGCTGATGCAGCAGGCAGCGCGCAAAATATTTTAATGCTTGATACAGCCGCTTGGCGCTGGATGTTTTGGGCTGAGCTTGTGCCTGCAATACTGTTTTTAGTGGGTGTGTTGTTTATTCCTGAGTCGCCTCGTTATTTAGTGGCGCAAGGTAAAGTGGATGATGCAAAAGCGGTATTTAGCAAAATTTCAGACGACAATGCAGATAAACAAATAAGCGATGTAAAACGCTCATTGCATAGCGACACAAAGCCAAGTATTCGCGATTTATTTATTGATAACAGTAAAAAAGTACACCCAATTGTTTGGGTGGGTGTTGCGCTGAGTGTATTTCAGCAATTTGTGGGTATTAACGTGGTGTTTTATTACGGCTCAGAGCTGTGGCAAGCCGCTGGGTTTGACGAGTCGCAATCGCTATTTATAAATGTATTAGCGGGTACGACTAATATTGTATCGACCTTTATTGCTATTGCCCTTGTTGACAAAATTGGCCGTAAACCGCTGCTCTTAGTAGGCAGTATTGGTATGTTTATCAGCTTAAGCGCGCTTACTTATATATTTGGTAGTGCAGGCCTTGATGAAGCAGGCAAACTTGCCCTTAGCGATAACATGGGTACGTTTGCACTGATTATGGCTAACTTATTTGTGGTATTTTTTGGCTTAAGTTGGGGCCCTGTTGTATGGGTATTATTAGGCGAAATGTTTAATAACCGTATTCGTGGTGCAGCCCTTGCTGTTGCAGCTAGCGCACAATGGATTGCTAACTTTGCCATTACCATGACCTTCCCTGTTATGCTGGCTAACATTGGCCTTGCCGGTGCTTATGGCTTTTATGCGTTATCGGCACTTATAAGCATATTTTTTGTTGTTAAATACATAAAAGAAACACGCGGTAAAACGCTCGAATCTATGTAATTTTTAAAAGCGGTGATATTAATCACCGCTTTGCTTTTACATACAATGGCGTTATTTAAGAGTGATTGTTTGGATGAGCTCAACGTTAATTAATAAATATATTTTAAACTGCTGTTAATACGTAAACGCTCCTTTTACCAGCAAGCTTTTACTACCAAAGTTTATAGCTACCGATTGCATACTTAAATATCACTACAGCTCAATACGTTAGCGAAACTTTTAACTTAAGTTAAGGTTGAATAGCAATCTACGCTCATTTATTTTAACTTTATAACCATTGCCGTATTACCTTTTATTATTACTAATCTATTTAAATTCCTTTTTAGAATATCAAAAATTAGCTATTGTCCGCCCATTCCAACTTTATGTATTTACTAAAATGAAAAAACAGTTAATTTCAGGCTTAGCTTTAACGTGTGCGTTAGGTTCGTTCAGTGCATTTGCTACTAATGGTTATTTTACTCACGGCTATGGCATGACCCACAAAGGCATGGCTGGCGCAGGTGTAGCGCTGTCAGAAGAGTTAATGTCTGGCGCTAATAATCCAGCAACCTTTTTACCTAATGGAACAGAGCTATCACTGGGCTTAGAGCTTTTTTCACCTGAACGAAAATATACTGCATCAAAAGTAGATACTTTTTACCCTGGCGCATTTTATCTTGAAGCAAAAACACAAAAAAGCGACAACACCGTATTTGTAATTCCAGAGTTTGCTATTGGCCATCAATTAAATGAAAAAGTAAATATTGGCTTATTAGTGTATGGCAACGGCGGTATGAATACCGAGTACGGCGCAGAATCCTCTCCTGAGGGGACTTTTTACGCTGGTACAACGGGCGTTGATTTAAAACAACTCTTTATTAGCCCAACAGTAAGCTATGAGTTGAATGAACAAACACGCCTTGGTGTATCTCCTATTTACGTGGTGCAACAGTTTGAAGCGCAAGGGCTTGGAAACTTTGCTCCTTTTTCGCAATCACCCCAAGCGCTTACAAATAATGGCACCGATACAAGCACAGGCTTAGGCATTCAACTAGGTATTAGCCAAGATATAAATTCGTCATTAAGCTGGGGGGCAAGTTACCGCTCATCAGTGTCTATGCAAGAGTTTGATAGCTATAAAGGTTTGTTTGCAGAGCAAGGCGGATTTGATCTACCAAGTTCGTTTCAACTTGGCGCAGCCTACAAGCTTACCCCAAGTAATCAGGTTGTATTTGATTGGCAAAAAATAAATTACAGCGAAGTAAAAAGTATTGCAAATCCAATCAGTAACTTGGTGTCAGCACCTTTAGGGGCTAACGCCGGCGCTGGGTTTGGCTGGAACGATATGACTATTTATAAGCTTGGCTATCAGTGGCAACGTACATCGCAACAAAAAATTCGTTTTGGGGTATCTTATACCGAGCAACCTATTCCTTCATCAAACGTTTTGCTTAATATTTTAGCCCCGGGCGTTCAAGAGTGGCATTTTACTACTGGCTTTAGCCATTCTTTTACCAACAAGGTACAATTAAACGCTATGGCTTTTTATTCGCCAGCAAAAAAAGTAACGGGTGCTAACTACTTAGCGCCTAATCAACAATTATCAATCGAAATGAAACAAACCGGTTTAGGCGTTTCTATTGTTTGGGAAATTTAAAAATGATAACAGAATTCACCCCAGTATCGGCTGCAATAGGCGGGGCATTAATAGGTATAGCGTGTACGTTATTACTGGTTTTATACGGAAAAGTTGCGGGCATATCAGGCATTGTTAAGTCTGTATTCGCTAAAGCAAATTCAGACTCTCGTTGGCAGTTATACTTTATTTTAGGGTTGTTGTTGGCAGGAGTGGCTGTAAGGGTATTTGCGCCATCTTTATTAGAAGGCGAATTGCAATTACCGCCTTGGCTTATTGTTGTTGCAGGGCTTTTAGTTGGCGCTGGTACAACGTTAGCTAATGGGTGCACAAGTGGCCATGGTGTGTGCGGCATGTCGCGCTTTTCTACTCGCTCTTGGGTTGCAACATGCACATTTATGCTTGTCGCCTTCATTACAGCAAACCTTGTAGGATAAATAATGAAAGCAATTATGATGGTTGTTATAGGCTTTATATTTGGCTTAGGACTTATTATTAGCGGGATGACAAACCCTGCTAAAGTGATTAACTTTCTTACGTATGGAAACCAATGGGACGCAAGCTTAATTATAGTGATGGCTGTTGCCATGCTAATAATGATGCTTACATGGTTATGGGTTGCAAAAAAAGAGAAGCC
>NZ_AUTI01000429.1:0-7719 GCF_000497995.1 Pseudoalteromonas sp. TB25 | reverse complement strand
ATTATACCGCTGTCACGCATTATTACGTTTTGCATATAACTGGCAAAACCCTCGCTAAGCCAAAAACCGGAGTAGGGAAGTAGCGGCAAATATAAATGCGAAAGTTCATGGTATAGCGTCCAATCTTTAGTGAATGCATTTAAACTGGCATAGCGATCTATATGTAGTTCAAGCCCATCGGGGTTATTGCGCTTAACTGTAGCCCACGGTACAGGCTCAAAAGCAAAGTATTGCGGTTTTAAATAAATAGGCAATGTGGTTTGTTTTAAAGGACCCAGTGTATTTTGTGTTTTTTCAACACTTTGATTAACCCATATAGACACCGTATTTTGAGCATTACTTGAGAGCGAGCTAAGGTTATGTATGACTACTTCAACGGTTAATGCGTTAAAAGAGCTGATTAATAGTAGCAGTACAAAAAAGAATTTCATTAAAATGCTCCACTGTAATTTAATAACTGGTACGCCAGGCTTAATATACAAGACCAACTAAATGGATAAATAATCACGCCTAATTCTTTATTTTTTAAAATGATAGTAACTATAAAAGTACAAATACAGACACTCCTAGCTAAGCATGGTTTAATCAATTAATCGTTATTTTAAGTTAGGTTTTAGCCATGACGTATCAGCATATTCAAGTTCCTGAGCACGGCCAAAATATCACTATTGATGCACAAGGACACTGGCAAATACCGTTAGAACCTATTATTGCTTTTATTGATGGCGATGGCGTGGGGCTAGATGTTATGCCGGTAATGCGCCACGTTGTTGATAGTGCAATTGAGCATTGTTATAAAAGCGCACGGAAAATTCATTGGATGCAAGTTTATAATGGCGAGCAGGCCGCAAAGCTGTATGACGGTGATTGGTTCCCGCAAGAAACAATTAACGCGGTACGTGCCTGTAAAATTGCCATAAAAGGGCCGCTAACCACACCACTGGGTGGTGGCTTTAGATCGCTTAATGTTGCACTCAGGCAAGAAATGGATTTGTTTGTAAATATGCGCACTATAAAAGGCTTTAGTGCACTTCCTTCTCCTTTAAAAAATCCTTTTTTAACAAACATAACAGTGCTTCGTGATAGCAGCGAAGACGTGTACTCAGGTATTGAGTGGCAAGCAGGGAGTGTAGAAAGCGAAAAAATGCTCGATTTTTTATGTGAGGAAATGGGCGTAACCCGCTTAAGGTTTTCGCAAGAATGCGGTATTGGTATTAAAAATATATCTAAAGAAGGCTCTGAGCGACTAATGCGCTTTGCCATTAACTATGCACTTAAAAACGATAGTGAATCATTAACGCTAGTACACAAAGGTAATGTACTTAAATTTACCGATGGGGCATTTAAGCGTTGGGGGTATGCACTTGCACAAAGCGAATTTAATGCCACTGCACATGAAAATGGGCGTTGGCTGCAAATAGAGCGAGTAAATCAAGCACCTCTAATTATTAAAGAAGTTATAGCCGACAACATGCTGCAGCAATGTTTAATGCACCCAGAGCAATTTGATGTAGTGGTGACGACTAATCAAAATGGTGACTTTTTAGCGGATATGCTGAGCGCACAAGTTGGCGGTGTTGGCATAATGCCTGCTGCAAATTTAAATAACGATGTCGCATTTTTTGAGCCTACACACGGCACGTTTGAACGTATAGCAGGGCAAAATAAAGCAAACCCCAGCAGTAGTATTTTAAGTGCGGTATTAATGCTTAAATTTATGGGATGGGACGAGGCCGCATTACTAATAGAAAATGCGTTAGAGCAAACATTTAAAAGCGGTGAAGTAACCTTTGATTTAGCGCAAGAGCAGAGCGATAACTCAAGTATTCATAACTCGACAACCTTAACTTGTACTAGCTTTGCAAAGAAGGTTATCGAGCACTTTTAAACACATTCATTATTAAGCTGCTGAGGCAGTTTTTACTCTGTGCATGCAAGGGCGGTTGGTTAACTGCGCTGCACGATGGTAAATCTCATGTGCTTGAGGTTCATCGCACTGCGTACCACTAAGCGTATCCATTAACGCAACAACAATAATTGCAGGAACCTGGCAGCAATATTCGTCTAAAACGGCTTCTGTCGTTTGTGCATCAACATGGCAAAGTGGGTGGTTTTTAAGTTGGTATGCGTTTAGCAATGTATCCACTTCTAATACATCATTTGGTTGGTGCTTTGTTTTACGGCATTTACAACCAAACTCATCAACTAAAGTAGCTAATGCTTGGTAAGTTTCAGTGGTGTCAGCTTTTGTGCATAACTGCTCTTCAATA
The DNA here is from genome assembly GCF_000497995.1 of Pseudoalteromonas sp. TB25. Taxonomy (NCBI): domain Bacteria; kingdom Pseudomonadati; phylum Pseudomonadota; class Gammaproteobacteria; order Alteromonadales; family Pseudoalteromonadaceae; genus Pseudoalteromonas; species Pseudoalteromonas sp. TB25. Next base: position 5,449 of record NZ_AUTI01000429.1, on the reverse strand, counting down.
AACTGATGTAAATTAGCATCAATAAATAACCCGTCTTGTTGTGTGAAGCTTGATGTTGTCATAATTATTACTCTTAGTTTGTTGGCTTAACTTCACTCTAGCGCTAAGTGTATTATTAATGAAATTGTTGTTTTCAATAGCTGACATTGATTTCATCAATAGTAAGTTTTAAAACTAAATAAAAAATAGAAAACATACCTAAATTATACTAATTAATTTGGTGCAGAGCGGTAAAAACGTGCACAAAACTGGAACAAGGGGATTAGTTGATGAGTTAAGTTGGATGCTTAGTTAATTGTTTTTATTGAATTTTAATTATTTTATGAAGTTGGTACTAAGCTTGCTAACTATACTCTGTAGGTAGACTCCTATATCGACGATTTCCAAAAGCGCCATGGTATTTTCCCAAAGTTGAATACCACGGCGCTTTTTTATTTTCTCGTGTATTTTATTTAGCCGTAACAATAGTAATATTAAATTTTAATAAAGTAGGGAATAGCCACTAAAATAGCGCCTACAATCAACAGCATGCTAACACTGCTCATAAAATACGGAAATACCAATAGCGACAAACCAATACAAAGCGGTACTACGGCTTTTTTTCTTCGCCCGTAAGTAAGGTAGCCAATACCTATGCCTCCAAACAAAACACTCCACGCAATTATTGATGCACTATCCATTTTTACTCCATTTGAAGTTATTGTCTAAAACCGAGCTTGTTTGAAACTCATAGCACAGCATGTCTATATTTAATTATCTGTCTGCAATCGTTTTAGCAAACGCTAATAATTCACGCCTTAACCATTGGTGTGCAGGCGCATGGTGTAGTAGCGGGCTCCATATCATTTTTACCTCAATAGGGACTATTTGAAATGGCACAGGGCTGATTACTAAATCAGTATGGGAGGTTAACAATTTAGCCTGCCTGCGCGGTAGGGTGGCAATAAGTTGCTCTGATTGGCAAAGCAGGCTTGCAACCATGTAGTGGCGAGTAAAAACACGTATTTTGCGGGTTTGTTCTAGTTGCCAAAGGGCTTCGTCTACCCAGCCTAATTTTTGCTTTCCTGACTTATTAGTAACTGCGGCCTCAGGCCCCCAGCCTGCACGGTTTACCCAAATATGCTCTTTTTTTAAGTAGTCGTCTAACCCTGATTGTTGTAAAAATGTATTTTTAGGATGCGTTAAACAACAGTAGTTATCTCGCCATACACTGGCTTGATGAAACGAGCGTGGCAAACCATTAAAGCGATTTATTGCTAAATCTATAGTGCCTTTTTCCATGTCTTGCAGGTTTACGTCGCTTGGACTTAATACATCAAAATTAATACCGGGATTTTTACTAAGCTGCGCAGTTATAAAAGGGGCTATTAAGGTCGACTCTATGTAGTCGTTTGCCATTATTCTAAACGTAACTTCAGCCGTTGTAGGGTTAAATTGCTCACTAGGCTGCGTAATAGCTTCGGCCATTTTTAAGAGCGCCTCAACTTCAGGCTTTAACGCAAGTGCCTTTGCCGTTGGCGTCATAGAGCCTGCAGCACGAACAAGTAGCGGGTCATCAAATAAATCGCGCAAACGTTTTAATGCGTTACTCATAGCCGGTTGCGTAAGCGCGAGTTTATTTGCAGCTTTCGACACACTTTTTTCATCTATTAACACATTTAAATAAACGAGAAGGTTAAGATCGACATTTCTTATATTCATATGGGCGTGTTGGCCTTTCAGGGTTGAAATTTGTTCAATCTAGGGGCGATTTAATCGCGGCGCGAGGTTTGCCACCTAGTGGGCTAAGTAAAAATCGAGCAACAAAGAGTTAATCGTCCCTAGAAAGAACCCTATGGGCAGTGTGTATTTGGCCTTTATGCAGCGTTAAAGTACATTTATGGGGAGCCACCACACTACATGTACTTTGCCTTGCTTATAAACCAAATACACGGCTGCAAAATTAACCTCGAAAGGTCAATACGCCCAATAAATTCTATTTATATGGTTTATTAATTATCTAAATTAAAGCCTGCTTGCTAAGGTGTAAACAATTAATAAAAATAACCGCCATAACTGGCATCAATATAAGTGCTGTATTTATGCAAAATAGGCTAACACATCAATCTAATAATACGCTGCAAAACGTTATTGCCAGTAAGCTTGCACGATCTGTTTTTGCTGGATTTGAGGCGATGTTTTCGCAATTTTTAAATATTACACTGGGTGCACAAAGCCGTTTTGAACAACGACAGTACCATAGTGTGCAAAGTGCTATGCGTGAACGTTTACAAGTGTATGAGCGCGAAGTGAAAAACGTGAGTGAAGCCGTGAGAGTTATTGCTTATGCTGAGCTTACTTGCCCGCAAACGTGGCAGTTAGCTAAAAATATTTACGGCGATATGGTACAAAATCACGAAAACAAACCTATTGCGCATACTTTTTTTAATTCAACGTTTGGCGCAATTTGGGACGATAAAAAAATTCGTACTGTGCATTTGTTTGTATTAAAAGCAAAGTATCGTAGTGAGCCACGCTCTTATGAAAGCTTAGTGAGCAGGGTATCGCTAAATAATGGGTTTAATAACGCCGTTAAAACGCTTATCACTAATCAAGTATTTAGAGTGCCGTTTAGTCATTTAGAACTTGATGTAGCCACATTACAAAGTACGTTAATGCAAGGCGCTAAGCAGCAATGCAAACAGGTGTACGAACTTATAAATTTAAACGACGGTTATATTGAATACGCCAACTCATTATTTTTTAGAAACAAAGCCTGTTATTTAATTGGGCGCTGCATTGCTAAAAATGGCGACAATATGCCTTTTGCTATCGCTATTTTAAATACCGATGAGGGACTAAAGCTTGATGCTGTAATGATGGGCGCCGATCAATTAAGTTTATTATTTGGCTTTGCACGCACCTATTTTATGGTTGATACCGATAAGCCCGCTCGTTATGTAGATTACTTAAGTGTGTTAATGCCACACAAACAACGCTTTGAGTTATTTAACGCCATTGGTTTTATAAAGCACGCCAAAACTGAGTTTTATCGGTATAAGGTCGATACGACTAAAAATAGCCCAGCCAACTTCAAGTATGTCACAGCACCAGGGACGCCAGGTATGGTAATGCTGGTATTTACTATTGAAGGGCTAGATTACGTTTATAAAGTAATTAAAGACAAATTTAGTGCGCCAAAAACAGCCACCAAAGCACAAGTGATAGACAAGTATAACTTTGTAAAACAAGCCGATAGGGTTGGGCGTTTGGTAGACACACACGAATTTAGATATTTAGCGTTTGATTTAAGCCGTTTTAGTGATGAATTGCTTGAGCAGATGAAAAACCAAATTGGTAGCAGTATGGTTATATCGGGTAAGGCACTCATTTTAAAGCACGTTTATGTTGAGCGTAAAATGACCCCGCTTAATTTATATATTAACCAATGCGATAACAAAACCTTAGAGAGCGTGATGCATGACTACGGTAAAGCAATTAAAGAGTTAGCGGGCGCTAATATATTTCCGGGCGACATGCTAATGAAAAACTTTGGCGTAACGCGATGGGGGCGAGTGGTGTTTTACGATTTTGACGAAATTTGCCCACTAACCGATTGCAACTTTAGAGACGTTCCACAAACCCAAAATGCACTCGAAGAGCTAAGTAGTAACTCGTATTTTGATATAGCTGAAAACGATATATTTCCGAGCCAATTTAAGGTGTTTTTTAGTGCCAACGATATTGCGTTTAACTATTTTAATAATGAGCACAGTAACTTGTTTTTAGCGACGTTCTGGCAGGATTGTCAGCAACAAGTTCATAATGGTTATCTACCCGATGTTTATCCTTATAAACAAAGTTGGCGCTTTTGAGGTTGTTTGAATCTGTGTTCATCCCCATCTATATGTTATTACAGTTTTTAAACTTGGAGCAACAATGAAATATATTTCTCATGAAGATGGCAATCTTGCATTTAGTGAAACCGAAAAGCCGGTTTTAAAGAGCCATGAGGTACTTGTTAAAGTTGCAGCAATAGGTGTAAACCGTGCAGACAGTATGCAGCGCCAAGGTAAATACCCGGCCCCTGCGGGAGATAGCCCGATTTTAGGTTTAGAATGTGCGGGTACAGTTACTGAGCTTGGAAAAGATGTAGATAAAAGCTGGCTAAACAAGCGTATTTTTACATTGTGCTCTGGTGGTGCTTATAGCGAATATGTAGCAGTTGATGCAAAACAGCTTATGGAATTACCCGATGATGTAACAATGGCTGAGGGCGCCGCAATAAGCGAAGTGTATTTAACGGCATTTGGCGCGTTATTTGAGCTTGGTAAATTACAAAAAGGGCAAACAGCGCTTATTCATGCAGGTGCTAGTGGCGTGGGCGGTGCAGCAATTCAAATGGCTAAAAGCGCAGGTGCTACCGTAGTTATTACCGCTGGTACGGATGATAAATGCCAACACGCAAAAGAACTCGGTGCCGATCATGCAATTAACTACAAAACCACCGACTTTGTAGAATATATGAAAGCAAATGAGTTAACAGCAAATGCAATTGTAGATCCTGTTTCGGGGAGTTACTTAAATAAAAATGCCGCTATTGCAGCCATGGATTGCCAAATTGTAATGCTTGCATTTTTAGATGGACGTTTTGCAGAGGTTGATTTTGCCGCGCTTTTACAAAAGCGTATTTCGTTTCATGCCTCAACGCTTAGAAATCGTAGTATTGAGTTTAAACGTCAGGTGCGCGACGACTTTGTAGCGCGTTTTTACAACGATATTGCCACTAAAAAGTACGACTTTAACTTGTATAAAACATTGCCTTGGAGCGACGCAAACGAAGCCCATGCTATTTTAGAGCGTAATGAAAACGCAGGAAAAGTGGTTTTACTTGTAGAGTAACTCTTTAATTTTAGGGTTTAGCCCATATACTAAGCCCTATAAAAAACACTTAAGGTTTAATAATGAATCCAATACTAGCAATACTTAAAGAGCACAATGTAAGCGACGAAAAAGTAAAAGCATTGTTTGAAGCGTTTACTCAAAACCCAATGATGGCAATGGCGCTTGTTCAAGAGCTTGGTATTCCGCCAGAAAAGCTACAGCAACTAATGGCAGTCGTGATGACTCAACCGCATCTTATTAAAGAAGCGACTGACGAACTTGGTTTAGATTTTGAAAAAGTAAAAGAAGCGAAAGAAAAACTAAATCAATAATTTGTTATGTCATGAAACAAAAATAAATAAAAAAGCATAAGTATTTACTTATGCTTTTTTAGTTGGCTTATTCTTTTATGACTACTCTTTTGGAAGTAGTACTGTGTCGATAACATGAATTACGCCGTTGCTTGCTTTTACATCAGCTTTTACAACTTTAGCGTCATTTATCATTACGCCCATGCTGTCGGCTTTAACCATAACTGATTGGCCTTGTAGTGTTTTCGCACTATCTACCTTCATTACATCGGCTG
>NZ_AUTI01000428.1:0-8952 GCF_000497995.1 Pseudoalteromonas sp. TB25 | reverse complement strand
CCGCCGTTAGCTTATCTTTGTTTTCAGGCTTGAGTAACATTTCTACAGTGCCTTCAGGTAATTTAGAAAATGCAGCATCTGTTGGTGCAAAAATAGTAAAGGGTCCTTTACCTTGCAGTGTTTCAACTAAACCTGCGGCTTTAACAGCAGCAACAAGAGTAGTGAACGAACCATTTTCAACGGCTACTTCAACAACGTCTTTTTTCATACCATGATGATCAGCATAAGCCATTGTAGTAAATCCAAGGCTTGCAGTTGTAAACAATAATGCAGTAGTAATTTTCTTAAACATTTTATTTTTCCTTTAAGTTAATACCCGTTGGTTTCGTTAAATGTTACGACGCTCTAAATTTAATCGATCAATTAAAATTAGTAGTCAACATGTTTTGTTACATCATTGATTGAACTGCAGCTAAATAGCAAAGTCATATAAACAGTTACTTAATTAAAGACTTGTTCAATTGAAGGGAATAGGCATGAAATTAGTTTATAAGTTTTGGAAAAACAACCGCTCTCTTATCGTATTTATTGCACTAATGAGCGTATTTAGAAGCGCTGTAGCCGATTGGTACGAAGTGCCAACAGGCTCTATGAAGCCAACAATTCAAGAAGGTGACAGAATACTTACCGATAAAATGGCCTACGATATTCGTGTCCCATTTACGCATATAAAACTACTTAAACTAGCGGACCCACAAACCGGTGATATTATTGTTTTTGACTCACAAGCTGCCGATAACCGTTTAATTAAACGTGTAATTGGTGTGCCAGGAGACACCGTTGCGCTTGAAAATAATGAGCTCATTATTAATGGTAAAAAACTTAATTATGCAGATCAGCAAAGCAACATAGACTCGCTTGATAAAATCGAAGATTTAAACGGGTTAGCGCATTCGATAAGAGTGGCAAATATTCCTTCACGTTTATCGGGCTTTGACGCAATTACAATTCCTGATGATTATTATTTAGCAATGGGCGATAACCGCGACAATAGCGCTGACTCGCGTGTAATAGGTTTAATTCCGCGTAATGAGTTATTAGGAAAAGCAGAGCGCGTTATAGTGTCTCTTGATTACGATAACTATTACTTACCAAGAAAAGACCGCGTATTGAAAAAGCTCAATTAAATAAGATAATTAATTTTAGAGTTAAAATATAACTGCCTATTTAGGCAGTTTACTTATATATTTTTTTACAAGCTTGGTAAGAACACTACGCTCTTGTTCGGTATTTAATATACGACTAAACATTACTTTAGCCCATAAAAAAACCGCTGACATATCAGCGGTTTTTTTATTGTATGAATAATATTACATTACGCGCATACCAGGCTCTGAGCCGTCATCTGGGTTAAGAATATAAATTTCTTTTCCGCCAGGGCCTGCTGCCAATACCATGCCTTCAGACATACCAAAGCGCATTTTACGAGGCTTAAGGTTAGCAACCATAACGGTTAGCTTGCCTTCGATATCCTCAGGTGCATAAGCCGATTTAATACCCGCAAACACTTGGCGAGTTTCGCCGCCTAAATCAAGTGTTAGCTTAAGTAGTTTATCTGCGCCTTCTACGTGCTCTGCTTTAGCAATTTTAGCTACGCGTAGGTCTACTTTTGCAAAATCATCGAACTCAATCTCGTCGCTAATTGGCTCTTTTGCAAGTGGGCTGTTAGGGTCAATTGTTACTTTTGGTGCTAAGCTTTCTTTAGATTCTTCAACCATTTTGTTCACTTTATCCATTTCAACACGTTGCATTAACGGTTTAAATTTATTGATAGGGTGGCTTACTAGTGCATTTTGAACGCCGTCCCATGCAAGGTCGTCATTTAAAAACGCTTGTACGTTGTCTGCCATTCCTGGTAGCACGGGTTTTAAGTAAGTAATTAAAACGCGGAACAAGTTAAGACCAAGAGAACACACTTCGTGTGCTTCTTGTTGCTTAGTTTCGTCTTTAATTAATACCCAAGGCGCTGCGCCATCAATAAATTGGTTTGCTTTGTCGGCAAGCGCCATTATTTCGCGAATTGCGCGGCTGTAATCGCGGTTCTCGTAGTGTGTTGTAATGCTCGGTGCAGCAGCTTGAAACTCTGCTAACAGCTCTGGTTGCATAATAGTGTTGCTTAGCTTGCCATCAAACTTTTTAGTAATAAAGCCAGCACAACGGCTCGCTATGTTGACTACTTTACCTACTAGGTCTGAATTTACGCGCTGTGCAAAGTCTTCTAGGTTTAAATCCAGATCAACAATACCGCTGCTTAATTTTGCTGCGTAGTAGTAACGTAAGTATTCTGGGTTTAAGTTATCTAAATAAGTACGCGCTTTAATAAACGTACCCTTTGATTTAGACATTTTTTCGCCATTCACAGTTACAAAACCATGAGCGAATACGTTAGTTGGCTTTCTAAAATTAGCGCCTTCTAGCATTGCTGGCCAAAATAAGCTGTGGAAGTAGATAATGTCTTTACCAATAAAGTGATAAAGCTCTGCGTCTGAACCTTCAGCCCAAAACGCATCAAAGTCGAGGCCTTTTTCGTCACATAGGTTTTTAAAACTCGCCATGTAACCAATAGGTGCATCTAACCAAACGTAAAAATATTTGCCTGGTGCATTTGGGATTTCAAAACCAAAATAAGGTGCGTCACGGCTAATATCCCACTGTTGCAAGCCATCGGTAAACCATTCGTCTAGCTTGTTAGCCATTTCTTGTTGAATAGTTCCCGAGTGTAACCACTCTTTTAGCATGCCTTCAAATGCTGGCAGGTCAAAAAAGTAATGCTCAGAATCTTTAAGTACAGGCTCAGCACCTGACATTACAGAACGCGGGTTAATAAGTTCGGTAGGGCTGTATGTAGCACCACACGAATCACAGCTATCGCCGTTTTGGTTTTCAGACTTACACGTCGGGCAAGTACCTGTTACAAAGCGGTCTGGTAAGAAAATACCTTTTTCAGGATCAAATAATTGCGAAATAGTGTGCTTTTTAATATGACCGGCATCGTTTAGGCGGTTATAAATAAGTTCGCTTAATTCTTTGTTTTCTTGGCTGTGGGTGCTGTGGTAGTTATCAAATTTGATATTAAAGTCAGCAAAGTCGCGTTGGCGCTCTATGCTCACTTGTTTTACCATTTCTTCAGGCGTGATCCCTTGCTTTTGCGCATTAAGCATAATTGGCGTGCCGTGGGCATCGTCTGCGCAAACATAATAAGCTTCGTGGCCTTGTAGTTTTTGAAAACGTGACCAAATATCAGTTTGAATATATTCCAATAAATGACCTAGGTGAGTAGGGCCATTTGCATAAGGTAATGCGCTGGTAATCAGGATCTTTCGCTGCGTCATAATCATTCCGAATTGAGGATAAAACGCCGTTTTTATTATACAAACGGCAATTATCATTAATTTATCTACAAGCTATCTGCTTAGAGTGCGCACAGCTTATGGATTTTTATTAATTGACTGGTGTTAATGCCCTGAATGTTACATAATTCCGTGGCACTTTTCATCAAAGAAACGCTATTTAATTGCTATGTTTGGACTGTCGAAACTATTCTCTTCTAAATCGGTGCAAAAACAACCGATTATAACTGCCTTAGCGGCATATCGTAGTGCGGCTTTTGCCGTCGGTATTGCCGAAAGCTTCATTGATACTATTACTCAAAATGACGATAAATCACTACACATTAAATTAACTCTGCCATTTGCTGGGCAATCAGAAATGCCTTTAGTTGAGCAACACGTAAGTGAAAGCTTAAATGTGCCTGTAACAATTAGCGCCAAGGTTATCATTAAAGAGGCGGCTAAGTTTAAAGCGATTAAACATATTGTACTTATTGCCTCAGGCAAAGGTGGGGTAGGTAAGTCGACTACTGCTGTTAACTTGGCAGGCGCGCTTAAAAATGAAGGCGCAAAGGTGGGTATTTTAGATGCTGACATTTATGGCCCATCTATCCCAATGCTTTTAGGATTAGTGGGCGCAGAGCCCGTCACTAAAGATAACAAACAGCTACAGCCTTTTGATGCAAATGGCATTAAAGCGCAGTCAATTGGCTTTTTAGTTCCAAGCGATGATGCCACGGTATGGCGTGGACCAATGGCGTCAGGCGCACTGAGCCAGTTACTTAACGAAACCGATTGGGGCGAGCTTGACTATTTAATTGTTGATATGCCACCGGGCACCGGTGATATTCAGCTTACAATGAGCCAAAAAGTACCCGCTAGCGGCACTGTTATTGTCACTACACCGCAAGATTTAGCGCTAGCCGATGCGCAAAAAGGCATTGCTATGTTTAATAAAGTAAACGTACCGGTGCTTGGCTTAATAGAAAATATGAGCCACTACATTTGCACTCACTGTGGTGAAGCTAACCACGTTTTTGGTAAAGACGGTGCACAAAAACTGGCGCATAAGCACGGCGTGCCTGTACTTAGCCATATTCCACTTGCAATAGATATACGCGAGTATTCTGAGCAAGGTAAACTTATTGCAAGCGATAAGGACGCTACAATAAGCAAAACATACAGCGCAGCAGCAAGGCTAATAGCCAGCACGCTTTATTATCAACAGCATCACAATGCAATTGAAATTGTGATTACGGAAGATTAATAAATAATGAGACTTTCAGACACACATATTAAAGAATACTTAAGCGATGGCCGCATTGTTATTGAGCCTGCGCCAACGAGCGAGATGATTTCAGGCGTGACTGCCGATTTACGTTTGGGAAATAAATTTAGAACGTTTAATGCGCATAACGCCGCATACGTCGATTTAAGTGGTCCAAAAGATCAGCTAAATAAGGCCATGGAATCGATCATGAGTGAAGAAATAGTGCTTGATGAAGGTGAAGCATTCTTTTTACACCCAGGTGAACTTGCACTAGCTATTACCCATGAAAAAGTAACTCTACCAGCAGATATAGTAGGTTGGTTAGATGGACGCTCATCGCTTGCGCGTTTGGGTTTAATGGTGCATGTAACCGCGCATCGAATAGACCCAGGCTGGAGCGGCAATATTGTTTTAGAGTTTTACAACTCAGGTAAATTACCACTGGCACTACGCCCACTGATGAAAATTGGTGCTATGAGCTTTGAAATGTTATCGGGCCCGTGTGAAAACCCATACAATATTCGTAAAGATGCAAAATATAAAGATCAAAGCAGCGCAGTAGCAAGTCGTATTAGTGACGATAAATAATCACCAAATATAGGCATTACTCGTCCATTTTATGAAGCGCATAACCCAGTAGTTCAAAGTACTGGTTAAGCGCTTCATTTGCTTTATTAATATGCTCACTATTTGGGTATATTAAATTACTACTTTTTAAGCCTCCCACCAAAAAGCTATTTTTTATATATGTGTGGCCTTCAATACAGGCTTCAAAACACCGTGCTGCAAGCTCTTCGGGCATGCTCATATAATTCATATTGTGGGCTTTATCGTGTTCTATACACGTTTGTACAAAGTTATTTGCATCAATACCATCTTCATCTAAAAACACATGTTTATAAAAACTGTTCAAAGCATTATTAAGTGGATGCGATAAATTAGGCGTGTTTGAAAGCCACAATTTTGAGGCAAAGCCAAACCGGGGTTTTGCTGCAAATAAATGCTCGCTTATATGATGGTCAAACGCATGGAACCATTCGTGAGCCAATGCGCCACCGCCCGCATTTTTAGCTAAAGCAAGGGTTTGTGAAGCTGCGTTATAATGCGCTTGCACGCCTTTTTGACCACCATGGCCAAATGCAAAGTTAAGCTTCCCGCGCAGGCCAATTGCTTTAGGTGGTAAATGCAGTATTTGCGCAAGGTCGGCCAGTGCATCGTAAATTAAATTGGCGCTAATGTAGCGCTCTTCTTTAGTTACCCATTTACCAACGACCATTGACCTAAAGCCGAAGGTATCTCTTATATCGCTAAAGTCGACTTGGTCGTCAAAGCGATAGTCGGGTCCTTGGCGAGTAAAGCCACGTTTTAGTCTGTTAGGGTAGTTACGCATTGCAAGTTTCATATAGTAACGAATTTAATCTAAGTAACGTGCTTTTACGTGCTCAGGCATGTGTTGGGTTTGTTTTTGTATTAATTCATTTAGCGCATTATAAAGTGGTGCGGGATTTAGCTGCTCTATTAAAAACAAACTATGCGCTACAGCTTCAAGTGTGGATAGGCTGTCGGCCCGAGGAGCTTTACGAATAGCATAACGATTTTTAGGTAGCTGTTTAAAACTGACCGTTTTAAATTGATTTAGTAATGTGGTGAGCTGCAAAATTTTGTAGACTTTTTTCCATGTACCATCAACCACGATTAAATGGGTGATGTTTTTTACATTTGGCTGCTCAGTGTTATCGTCTAAATTTACAGCGTGTTCGTTAGGGTAGAGTAAAACAGTTGAGCTTACTGGCAGTGTTTTTAGTATGGAAAAGTCATCATTATTTTCGCCTTTGATTATTTGGCAATCAGTTAGGCATAAATTGAGTAGTTTAGCGGTATTTTTTGCTATTTTTTCTTCACTCGGGTGCTGTAGAATAATAACCGTAACTTTGTTGTTTATATTTGTAATTGCGTTGCAAATACAGGTGTTTATTGAAAAGTTACAATGATTACAAAGTGTGCGTGCCATTTAATAAACTTTTTGTTGCCAGTATGTTCCTCGCAATTATACATTTATAAGGTAATTAAGTTGGTTTTTTTTACGCATCAATATAAAGTAGTACTATTAAACTGTAACTTACATGGATTGTTTTAAGGGCTTAAAATATGACAGAAATAAATATTGATACATCAGCATTAGAGAGTATGGAATCGTTATTGGGTGAGCAGTTTGCTGATACACTTGATTTTTGCTGCTCAGAGTTTGAACGTTTAGGCTCAGAAGTGTTAGCAACCATTGGTAAAGATAAAGAAGCAGCTATTCGCCACTCCCATAGCTTAAAATCGAATGCGGCGCAGTTTGGTGCTTCAAGCCTTGCTGAAGTATCGCGTGTTATTGAACAAAATTTAAACCTAGATAACTTAGCTGAAGCTATCGACGCATCTAATAGCTTAATGGCTCAAGTAACAGGCTCTCAAGCTAAGCTAAATGAATGGTTAGCATCTCGTTAATTATTGAAGCTGAAACGTGAATTTATTTCAGTATTAAGCACCTAAATTGACTGGCATTTTACGCCTTTACTAGGTTAGTCTAAAGATTCACTAGGGCGTGTTGATCTTTCGGGATTGAATTTGCAACGAGTGTCTGGTTTTTAGGTTAGGCAGAGCCTATGCAGTGTGGTTTTTCCACATAAATAGGCGATAACAACACATAAAATCCAAACACGCATTGCCCAGAGGGTTCTTCCTAGGGGCTATTTTCTCTTTGTTACTCAATTTTTACTTAGCCCACTAGGTTACAAATCTCGCGCCGCGATTAAATCGCCCCTAGGTTGAACAAATTTAATCCATAAAGTCAATACGCCCTAAAGAGGTAAAAATGTCTGATATTAAAAAGAGTCACAAATTAGAAGGTGTATGTTATGACATTCGTGGGCCGGTTTTAGCACAAGCTAAAAAAATGGAAGACGAAGGTCAAAAAGTATTAAAATTGAATATAGGTAATCCGGCTGCTTTTGGTTTTGATATGCCAGAAGATATGCACCGCGATATTATCCGCAACTTATATTCAGCCCAAGGTTACTGTGACTCTAAAGGCCTCTATTCAGCCCGCGTGGCTATTTATCAGCACTATCAACAACGTGGATTACATAATTTAGATGTAGATAGCATATATATTGGTAATGGCGTAAGCGAACTTATTCAGATGATCACCCAAGCGCTATTAAATAATGGCGATGAAGTGCTTATTCCAGCTCCAGATTATCCACTTTGGACTGCTTCTGTAACATTATCGGGTGGTAATCCGGTGCATTATTTATGTGATGAAGAGCAAGATTGGTTTCCGGATATTGCCGATATAAAAAGCAAAATAACGTCTAAAACTAAAGCTTTGGTATTAATTAATCCTAATAATCCGACAGGTGCGGTTTACAGTGACGATTTGTTAATGCAATTAATTGATATAGCGCGTGAACATAAACTGCTGTTATTGAGCGATGAGATTTACGAAAAGATTTTATACGATGGTATAACGCATACTTCAATCGGCTCACTGTGTGATGATGTACCAATCATTACTTTTAATGGTTTAGCAAAAACCTACCGTGCAGCGGGGCTAAGAATGGGGTGGATGGTTCTAAGCGGTCGTACCTCGGTAATGGATGATTTACGCAAAGGTCTTGAAATACTTTCATCTATGCGTTTGTGCGCAAATGTACCTGCGCAATATGCAATTCAACAAGCGTTGGGCGGCGTGCAATCAATTGATAATTTAATTAACCCAGGTGGGCGCTTATACGAGCAGCGCGATATTGCATGGCGCGGGTTAAACGCTATTGAAGGTATTAGTTGTAAAAAACCAAAAGGCGCGCTCTATGCGTTTGCCAAAGTAGATACAGCACTTTTTAACGTTAAAGATGATGAAAAGATGATGTACGATTTGCTAAAAGCCGAAAAAATATTACTTGTACATGGCAGGGCGTTTAATTGGCCCGAGCCGGATCATTTTAGATTGGTATTTTTACCAAGCAAAGATGATTTATCGGATGCGATGTTAAAAATGAAGCGTTTTTTTAAAGACTATCGTCAAGTATAGTTATTTAAAAAATAAAAAAACGAGCCAAATTTGGCTCGTTTTTTACTTTAGTCATGAATATATTGGCTAATACGCTTTATCTACACGCACCGTGTTGTCGTTCAAGTACACTAATCTTACGTTATCGCCTTTGCTAAAGCGCATTGATTGGTCTTGATCTTGAACAACCATAAACTGGTCGCCGTTTTCAACTTGTATTAATAACTCTACAAAATGATTTTGCTGATAATGACTTTGCTGCTGCCTATTGTGTGCAACACTGCCGCCAATTACCG